>DATHDV010000048.1:0-4809 GCA_035318845.1 Chitinophagaceae bacterium | reverse complement strand
CTGGCTAAATGGCGCTGCATCGCTATTATAAGTCTCGGTTGCGGTAACACCACCCGATTGATCAAGCAAATTAAACTCAAAATCGTCTCCAACTGCATTAGTTCCGACATAGAAGAAAAATGTAAATGGTGGGAATGTTGTATTATCATAGTCTATATCCCCTGGAACAGTACTGCTGGAACCCTGGTAAACAATAGCACCAACATTAAACTTCCAATTAATAACAGGTGCAGCAACAACGGTAATGGGAATTGAGCAAGTTCCAAGTGTCAGCGTTTTTACTCCTGCGGGTGCGGCAGGTGAAGTGCTATTGAGCCCTGTGAGGGTAATGGATCCGGAAACTCCTGTAAGTGTACCGGAACCGGTAAACGTCATCCCAAAACCCATTAAAGTAATACTATATGGCCCGGGTGTAACTACCGTTACCGGAATTGTAATGATGTGAAAAGCCGGATTTAATGGTACACCAACCTGGTAAGTTCCATTTACAGTAACATTTGGACAGTCAATTGTATATACAGCCGGGCCTGCTATAGTAACATCAAATGTGCATTGGCTTGTTCCTAGCTTAACCTTAAATGTTTTAACGCCTGGGGTAGTAGCCGCCGGTATACTTCCCTGCGCCTGGAGTGTCACATTCTGTGGCGGCGGACTTAATGCAAGGCCACCTGTAAAAGTAAACCACATACCTGCCACTGTATCTGTGGTAATATTAAAATTACCTGCTGTAGTAACATTCACCTGTACAACAACATTGTTGCCTGATGTAAGTGCTACGCCGGGGCTGTAGCCGCCATTAACCGTTATAGGTGCACATGCATTTGGAGAACCCGCCAAACTACCAACACCTGGTGGCAATGGTGCTATCACGGTTACCTGTATATCACAAAATGTAGAGTCAAAACTTACGACAAAATTATTCACACCGGCTGCAAAAGGTGTTCCATTACCTCTTAATGTTACCGTGGTGGCCCCGAGTGTGGTAAATGTACTGGCAGCCCTGAAATAATAACCATTCACCGTATCCGTGGTAACTACATAGATTCCTGTTTTGACCACATTGACCTGTACCGTAATTGTATTGGTGGCAGGTACAAGGGCCGTTCCTGTTACATAAGTTCCATTAACTGTTTTAGGGAGACAGTCACCGGTAACATCGCTCTGCAGACTTCCTTCTGCGGGAGTATTGCTTCCCTCAAAGCTCAATTCTTTCTGGCAGCCAACCATCATAATCGAAATTGCCGCCAGCCAATAGATCAAGTGTTTTTTCATAAAAAGGAGAATTATTTAACCCTTAAAAATAAGACTATTTTGCTAATCGCCGTAAAGGCCGGTAAAATGACAAGAATCACAAGCTTCTGTCAGACCAGTCCCGGGGCAATTAGTTAATTTGCGGCAAATAAAAAATTTGAATACATGAAAAACGTTTGGTTCTGTGTTTTATTATTCAGCACGTTTTCTTCCCAGGGGCAGCAAGATTCAAGCCGGAAAATAGGCCCGGATAAGTTTGAAAAAGGGATCAGCAAACAAGGCATCCAGGTGCTGGATGTAAGGACTTCCGGGGAATACCAGGGCGGTCATATTAAAAATGCGTTGTTGGCCGATTGGAACGACAAAAACCAGTTTAATGACAGAATAAAATATGTGGATAAAGACAAACCGGTTTATATCTATTGTGCGGTGGGTGGCCGGAGCTCAGCCGCAGCAGCCTGGATGAGGGAAAACGGGTTTGCTAATGTATTAGAATTGAATGGCGGTTTTAATGAATGGAAAAAAGAAAGAAAACCGGTGGAAGGAATGAGCAATGAACCGCAGATGACCATTGAACAATACTGGGCAAAAATTCCAAAGGATAAAACCACCCTTGTTGATTTTGGCGCTTCCTGGTGCCCGCCCTGTGTAAAAATGGCGCCCGTGATCGATGAACTCGAAACTGTAAAGGATCTGAATTTTCTGCTTGTAAAAATTGATGCCGGGTTACATACCGATATTCAGAAAGCCCTGAATATTGAACCCATCCCTGTCTTTATCATTTACAAAGATGGTAAAGAGATCTGGCGCAAACAGGGCGTCGTTAGCAAGGAAGAATTATTGGCACAGTTGAAATAAGTCATATTAGTCAAATGGGTCATATCGGTCATATCGGTTAAATCATTTGACCCATATGACCTATATGACTGATATGACTACTTTGCAGATACAGGTTCGATGAAGGTTGAATCGAAAACTGATCCCACTACCTTAATAATCCCAAATAATGTTTACCTTTTTGCGATGAAAAGGAAAACATTTTTACAGACATCTGCAGCAGTTATCGGCGGTAGTCTTCTCCCCTCTTTGTCATTCGCGGACTCTTCGACAAGCTCAGAGCCAAAGAAAAGGCCTATCCGGTTTGCACACCTCACGGATATACATGTGAAGCCAGGGCTGATCCCTGAAAAAGGAATGGCCAAAGCATTTCAGCATGCACAACAACTGGACTCCAAAGTTGATTTTATCATCAATGGCGGCGATTCTATCATGGATGCACTGGAAGCTGACAAACAAAAAACACAGATACAATGGGACCTATACAGATCTATTCTGAAAAAAGAGAATGGTCTCCCCCTTTATCATGTTATCGGCAATCATGATATCTGGGGATGGTTTGCAAAAACCAACCTGCCTACCGGACAGGCAGGTAAACCGGATAATGACCGGCTCTATGGAAAAGTTTGGGCGATGGAAATGCTGGAACTTAAAAACAGGTTTTACAGTTTTGACAAAGGCAACTGGCATTTTATTGTTTTAGACAGTACCCAGTTGAATCCCGCCGGTGGCTATATTGGCAAACTAGATCCTGAACAGTTTGACTGGCTGCAACAGGAACTTCAACAAACAGCTCCCGATAAATTTATCTGTATTGTATCTCATATTCCAATTTTATCAATTTGCTCCGGGTTATTTTTTGATAAAACAGAAGCCAACGGCGACCTGATGATCAAACGCAACCTGATGCACACCGATTTCCTGGCGCTGAAAAAGATCTTTTTAAAATATCCGAATATCAAAGTCTGCATCAGCGGGCATATTCATTTGCAGGATGAACTGGAATATCTTGGCATAAAATATTTTTGTAACGGAGCCGTTTCCGGCGACTGGTGGCATGGCCCTTACCAGGAATTTGCCCCGGCTTATGCCGTGATGGAATTATTTGCTGATGGAACAGTGAAAAGAACAATGATGAAATATGAGTAAGGTCAATGGTCATATCAGTCAAATAGGTCAGATGGGTCAAATGATTTGACTGATATGACCTATATGACCTATTTGACCAATCTGACCCATTTGACTTATTTGACTCTCTTCCCTATTTTCACACTATGAAAACACTCAGTTTATTATTATCCTTTCTGCTCTCCTCCGTTTTTATAATAGCACAAACTCCAACAGTGGAAGTGCTTACATCCGGCACTAAAACAAGTATCCGCGGCCTGTCTGTGGTAAATGATAACGTTGTTTGGGTAAGCGGCAGCAATGGTATAGTGGGTAAATCAAGCAATGGCGGAAAGAACTGGAAATGGATGACGGTAAAAGGTTTTGAAAAAACCGAATTCAGGGATATAGAAGCATTTGATGCCCAAACCGCCATCATCATGGGTATTACCGAGCCGGCTTACATTTTGAAAACAATGGATGGCGGCGAAACATGGAAAGTGGTATTTGAAAACAAAACCAAAGGCATGTTCCTCGATGCCATGGATTTTATTAACAGCCATGTGGGCATTGTTATCGGCGATCCAATTGATAATAAAATTTTTCTTGCTGAAACTGATGACGGCGGAGATACCTGGAAAGAATGGAGCGGAAAACCGCTTGTTGCTGATTCCGGTGAAGCATTCTTTGCTGCCAGTGGTTCGAATATCCGGTTGTATAAAGATAAATTCTTCCTTGTAAGCGGAGGACTGAGGTCAAGGCTGTTCACAGAAACCGGTAATACTCTCCTTCCTGTCATACAGGGAAAAGAAACTACCGGCACCAACTCAATTGACGTTTACGATAATGGCGGCCCTAAAGCAAGCAACCTGGTAGTTGTGGTTGGAGGTGATTTCAGATCAGATAGTTCATCAGAAAAAAATTGTTTTATGTCTGCGGATGGAGGCAAGACATGGAAGGCCCCTAACGTGCCGCCACATGGTTATCGCAGTTGCGTGGAATATTTATCAAAGGATGATCTGCTGACTTGTGGTATCAATGGTGTTGATTACTCGGCTAACAGGGGCAAAACATGGCAATGGATCAGCAAGGAAGGTTTTAATGTGTGCCGCATCGCAAAACTTGGCACTTCTATTTTTTTAGCGGGCAACAATGGTAAAATTGGGAAGATCGTGTGGAAATGATATTTTGATTTGAAAATTTGAAGATGAAAGGATTTGAAAATGTCTTCGCAATCTTCAAGTCTTCACATTTTCAAATCTCCAAATCTTCAAATTGGCACATTGCCATTACAAATATTCCAACAAGTCTTTCACACTCGGTCTTTTCTTATAATCAGGTTCGAAGAAACGGTAAATAACTGTTGATTCTTTATCGATGATAAAAACTGCAGGTACCGGAAGGAATTTACCATTGGCCCCGTTATTTTTTTCAATGTCCAGCCCTGCATTGCGGTAGCGGGTCAATGTGTTTTCCTGTACTTGAAACTCTACATCATAGGCTTTCATGATCTTCAATCCCTCATCATATAGTATGGAATATTCCGCCTTGGTTTTTTCCACTGTTTTCAAAACATTTTCAGGTTTTTCGGGACTCACTGCAACAAGGGTCGCT
>DATHDV010000047.1:0-16580 GCA_035318845.1 Chitinophagaceae bacterium | reverse complement strand
TTATAAACTCGCCAGGTAATTTTTTACCGTACGGAATGTACGACCCTGTTCTCCTTCCAATACCTTTTCATCTTTAGGATTTATATGGATGATCATTTTCTTATCCACCAGTTCTTCGAAAGCCGGAAGGGCCAGGAAATTGGTTTCATCCATCAATTTGCTGGCGAGCAACGGCACTATGCTTTTTCCTAATGCCTTCAGTTCACGGAATTCAGCAGTCTTTGTCCTTGTGTAGGGATCAGAACTGGATGCCTGACTCCCGGTATGCCAAATTCTTTTCCAGGCGCTGAATCTTTTTTCAAAATCTACCGTTTTCTCACGGGGGATCTCTTTTATCAATGCTTTAAGCCGGTTGATCTCTTCTTTAGTGAATTCCTTTTTTAGTTTCATATATTTTTTTAAATAGATCGGTAGAGGAACAATTTTTATTTTCCATGTATAATAAGCAATTACATGCCCGTATGCCGGGCCATTCAGTTCATTGAGGCAATGCTGTATCCGGGCAAGACTTCCGCATTTAGACTCCCAGCATGGGCCATGTGTGGGTCCGGAGATACAGCCATGCGTCATATTATTATCCGCAAAACCCCAGGCTGCCACATGTCCCTTTGTTTTCCTTTGCAATCCAAATTGCGAATAGAAACTGTCGAAGTTAGCCAATGTGCCTCCCGGCCAATGCCAGAGATTTGTAACCCCTACAGTCCATGATATACAATTGTAAACCCCCGAGGGTTCATCAGTAACAATAGTGAAATCAACATCAAGCAATGGGAAAGAGGCAAGAAAAGTTGTCTTTTCTGCTGCAGTTAATTTTCTTGGAAGTGCCATAAGATAAGTTAGGTTAAGGTTGAATTCAAAGTTATGGCCTGTATTTCAATTCACCAATACCATAAAATAGTTTTTGAATTCCCGTATGCGGATGTTATTGCCGGCAAATCGGAGCAGGCAAAAGAAGCTGCTTAACCCGAAACGGTCCTGGAGTAAGGCCATGTCAATTATCCACGTCAGATTGGAAAAATCCAAGGTCAGCCAGTATGATTTCCGGGCTGGAATAATTGAGCAGGCTATCTTTTAAACTATTCACCAGCTCTTTCCTGCTGTTGTTGAAAGAAGACTTAACGAGGGATATCTTATAAGAATTGATCTTAAAGAAAGCCAGCCTGGCTGTTTGTGCGGTATAATCTTCAGACAAGTGAAATGACTGGGCAATATATGCCGTGTCGTTGTAGTATGGTTGCTTCATACAGATGGATATTGGTTTTACAAGAATTGGACTATTCTTCAACGAACGCATATTCGGAAAATTACTTTTGGCCTGACTCATTCTCAGTCAGTAAGTAAAAAAACTTATCTTTCATGGTATAATTACCTGCCGAATGCCAGTAAGCACCAATGACATGTTCTATTCCCGGCTGCCGGTAAACCAGATCAGGTTGAGCGAACTGCTGATGGAAGAGCATCTTTTTTATAAAATACCAGCCGACTGGCATGTTTTGATCACGGATGTAAAAAGATCAACTATTGCCGTGGCAGAAGGCCTGCATGAAACGGTGAACCTGGTGGCTACAGGAAGTATCGTAGCCGTTCTGAATATTGCATACAAAGCCAACTTGTCTGTTCCTTTTTTCTTCGGTGGCGATGGGGCCACTTTTATTGTTCCTCCTCTTATTCTGGATGATGTGCTGAAAGCCTTACTGCAACACCAGCAAAATACTGAACAGAATTTTAAAATGATGCTGCGGGTTGGGCATGTCCCCGTGACCGATCTTTATGCCAATGAACATTTACTCCAGATCAGCAAACTAAAAGCATCAGCATTATTTTCTATACCTGTTGTTCTTGGCGATGGCCTCTCCTATGCTGAAAAAATAATCAAAGGAGAAGATTATATGCTGAAACCGCTGGCGATAAAGGAAGATGACCTTGACATGAGTGGCATGCAATGCCGCTGGGATAAAGTAAAACCTCCGCAGAATTTTGACGAAGTGGTGAGTTTGCTGGTCATTGCCCGTAGCGGTACAAAACAATCTGTTGTATTTAAAAAAGTGATAGATAAGCTGGATGAGATATATGGTGAACACGAAAGAAGAAAGCCGATCTCCATTCCGAGATTAAAACTGAAAGTGACACTTAAGAAGATCGGGGCGGAAATGCGGGCAAGGCTGGGTGGTTATAATGCATTCTATCTTTTCCGTACCTGGTTCACGACCATGCTGGGTTCGCTTTATTTCAGGACCAAAAAGGGAAAAACTTACCTGTACCAACTGGTTGAATTGTCCGACACCCTGGTGATGGATGGAAAGATCAATACAGTGATATCAGGCACCAATAAGCAGAGAGAAAAACTCCAGGCTGCATTGGATGAAATGGAAAAGAACGGGGAGATCATCTATGGCCTGCATGTGAGTAAAGAGTCGGTAATGTCATGCTATGTCCGGAACATGAATGAAGATCATATCCACTTTGTGGACGGCTCTGAAGGCGGGTATACAAAAGCAGCCGGGGTACTGAAGAAAAAAATATTTGCTTAACAGGATTGATGAATTTTGGGATCTATAATTCAATAAATATGAAAACATTTAAGATCGTTCTGTTGTTGCTTTTAATTTTTATGGGTCAATCCTGTAACCGTTATAACTCGCTCCATAAAAAGGAATGGACCGTGGTATGGCAACCGTCTCACCAGACCGACACCGGAAAGGACTTCAGCGAAGCTGCCACCTGTAATGGAATTGTGATGGCTGCTATGGCAACTGAGCCATCATTAAAGGAATATAAAGTGTGGAGCCTCGGCAAGGAGCAATATCATCATGCAGATTCAGGCAGCAACACAAAGATCCTTCATACGACCGCTGTGATCGACGGGAAAATATCCGGCTATGCCTATGAGCTAAAGCAGTCGAACAAAAAAGACCCCTTTGTTTTTATTGCGGTTCACAATAATGGCGGCACGAGGCGACATGCTATGTGGGGATATATTCATTATGGGGATAAATATGAAACGGATAACAGGGAATTGGCAGGTCGTTTGGTTAAAGCTGTTTGTTCGGTCACGAGCCTGGAGAATCGTGGCGTATTACTTGACAGTACAACAGGAAGGAACGATTATCGTTGCAGTGTGACAGGCAAGCTTAGTTTTTACAGCCTGGATGAGAATGTAAATACTGCACCTTATCGTGTACTTCTTGAAATTGGCGATAATGCGGCCAGTCATGAGTTTCTGCTGAACCCGGCCAACCAGCAAATAATCGGTGAAGCCATTAAAAAAGAGGTAGTGGCATGGTTAAAAGAAAAAGCAACACAAATGAGCAGGAATAATAAATATTTTATTAATCAAAAGGTTAACCCTTTATGAAGATCAATTCCATTTATATCGCAGTTCTCCTGTTATTCTTTGCCGCATGCAACAATAACAAGAATGACAAAAAAGAAATAAAAGAAAAGACACGATCCGATCAACCGGTGATGGTAAACGTGAATGACGTTGTAAAAGACACCCTGCAGACAAACAATGTTACTGCCAGGGATTACAGTATTACAGCAGAGAATGCCTACAATGATATTTTCCTGGACAGTCTTGCCATGGAAAAATATATTACCGATCATAAACTTGCTGATAAAAAGATCGGCTTGCGGATCCGCAGTTTCTATAATGCCAGGAATTACCAGTATGCATGGTTCTCCTCCAAAGGACTGACTGAGCAAACCCGCTTTTTCTGGAACCAGTATGATTATGCTGTGACGCATTTAAAAGACACTAACCTCACAAACGCTGATTTTTATAAACGGGCTGAGAAACTGGTAAACCAGGAAGAGCTCAGTTTTAATAAACAGGATCCCAATTTTTTGTATGCCGAATTTGCCTTTACAGAAAATTTTATCCGCTATATCAGCAGCACCTATGAAAAAGGATATGTAAAAAGAAAAGAACAGGAAAAATTCATCCCGATCAAAAAATTAGAACCCCTTGCCATGGCTGACTCGCTGCTGAATAAAAAACACAGTGACGATAAATACTATGAAGAGGTAAATGATATGTATGCCGGTTTAAAAAAAGAACTTCAGCTTTATTATGATGTTGCCAAATCAGGCGGATGGCCTGCAATACCGGCTACAAAAACATCCTTGAAAAAAGGAGTCACACAGCCTTCCGTTCCTGCTATTAAAAAAAGATTGCAGTTAACACAGGACATGCCGGGCAATGACAGCTCTGCTGTTTTTACAGATACATTGGAACAGGCTGTTAAAAAATTCCAGTTAAGACATGGACATAAAGCAGACGGGATAGTTACTGCGCAATTGATAAAAGACATGAATGTACCTGCCAAAGAAAGAGTAAAACAAATCCTGCTCAACATGGACAGGATGCGATGGATGCCGCAAAGGCCAACCGGCAATCTTATGATCGTTAACCTTCCTGAATTCATGCTGCATGTGATGGATGGAAAAGAAAAGGTATTTGATATGGCAGTAGTGGTTGGCCAGGTGGGGCATAATACCATGATCTTTAACGGAGACCTGAACCAGATCATTTTCAGTCCTTACTGGAATATTCCGCAAAGCATCATTAAAAATGAAATAATGCCCGCTATAAAAAGAAACCCGCATTACCTCGCCAATAAAAACATGGAGCAGAACGGCAACTCTATCAGGCAGAAGCCGGGACCGGGCAATGCCCTGGGCAAAGTGAAATTTATCTTTCCAAATAGTTTCAACATGTATTTTCATGATACACCGGCAAAAAGTCTGTTCGGGCAGGACAAGAGAGCATTCAGTCACGGATGCATCAGGCTAAACGAACCGCAAAAAATGGCAGAGTGGTTATTGAGAAACGATCCGGCATGGCCCAAAGAAAAGATCGTGTCGGCCATGAACCAGACACATGAAACATCTGTCAAGCTGAAAGAACCTGTACCCGTTTTCATTATTTATTATACAGCATGGGTGGATGCAGATGGACAGCTCAACTTCAGGGATGATGTATACGAACATGATATGGAGTTGATGAAAAAAATGTTTACTGAATAAAATAAGAAAAGTGATCCGGTATTAAATTTTATTCGCTGGCCGCCTTTCTTTTGCCGCTTATCCAAAAAATAATTTCTTACCTGCCCTGCAAGCAGCTTTTTTTGATTCAGTGATGCCATAGTATTACCGGCTGTAAAACCAAAACTGTATGCATTATGGTAAGGTATATTATGTCCTTTTCCGTTCCGGAAGGCCGGGAACAAACAGCACAAAAAATAATTGACAACTATTTCCACGAACTTCAAAAGCATGGACCCGGGGGCATGCGAAGTCAGTGTTATGCCGACCATAATAAGGAGGGTAGCTTTGTGCACATCAAAAGCTTCAAAAAAGAATCTGTCGCCAATCAGCATTTCAAGTCTTTTGTTTTCAGGGACTATATACAAAAGCTTGCAACATTGTGCGGAAATACTCCTGCATTTTCCCGGCTGCAGCAACAACAAACATTCGAATCGATATATTGAACGGGCCGATGGAACGGATCATTCAATGGCTGCTTAGTACTGCCAGGCAACTTCCGCCCGGTAAAGACCGATTAATTTTAGACTATAAAACAACCAGGATGAAAAACCTGTTATCCTGCTTTTTTCTTTTTATATGCTGTTTGAGCGAAACAACCGGTCAGCGACTGCTGAATGTTGATACCAATAAATACCGGATCGATCTCCCGGAATACTGGAAACCCGGGAACAGGGTCTGGAAAATCCTGACAGATAAATTGCCACTTGTTTGTAATGAGATAAAGGACAAAGAACTTTGCGGTGATCATTGCAATCCATTATACACGATCGTATTTGAAATGTCTGCCCCGGTCATTTTTGATCATCTTCCTAATCATATTTCTTCCATTTATACCAATAACCAGTTTGTAAAACCTTCAGAGATCTGGGAAATACAAACACGTTATGGATTTGAATGTTCCTTGCTTCTGAGAAATGAAAAAGGTGTTATTATTACGCGGTTCATACTCGTTGATACGAATGAAATATGGACAGTCGCCAAGCGAGTCACTCTTGCTTCCTATTCTTCCCCACCGATACCGACTAACAGCATAAGGAGGGCCAGGTACAACAGAAATAACGTTCCTGATGCCGAGCCTGCCTACCTGCCAATCATGCCGCAAGCAGCACAGGAAGGTGAAACTCCCTATGCCTATATTAACAGGAACCGGGAAAAATTGACCCCAACTTACAGTGATATGATCGCCGTCGTGGACAGGAAGATCAATTCCTGGTAATTTTTTTCTCCCCTTTCATTTAATAAAAAAATCATCACAGGTAGCCGTAAGTATTATTTTCAGGAACAATAAATCCTGTAAATTTGACCTCAGAAACCAACGACAAATCATGCAAAGAGTAATCATCCCTGTTGATTTTTCCGAAACTTCATTGAAAGCTGCCCGCTATGCTGCACAAATGCTCGCGGGAAAAAAAGATGCGACGGCTATTCTTTACAACAACTACGAAACTGAAGACAACCGGAGTACTTCTATTAATTCCCTGGAAACCCTGAAAAAAGAATTTGTAAGTGCCGGCGTGAGTTCAGTTGAACTGGAACATGAAATGGGCGGAGACCTGGTTGACAATATAACCCGCCTGGTCCAAAGTTTCAGAGCTACTCTTGTTGTTATGGGCATTTCGGGTAAATCAGCCATAAAGCAGGTAATGTTTGGCAGCAATACGCTGAAACTGGTTGACAAAAATATTTACCCTGTTTTGATCATTCCGCCGGAAGCATCCTATAAAGGCATCAATAATGTTGCTTTTGCTTCTGATTTTATGGATATAGAAGCCACAACTCCTTCGGTGCTTATTAGTGCCGTGCTTGAAATGTTCAATCCAATGCTTCATATCGTGAATGTAAACAGCGAACACTACGTTTCGTTAACGGAAGAGATCCAGCAGGGCAAGCAGAAATTCAGGGAACTGTTCAGCGCTTATAAAACCGAATTTTATTTTATTACCAGGAATGATTTTTTGGAAGCCCTGGATGATTTTGTCACCGATTATAAAATTGATATCCTTATTACGATCCCCAAACATGAAGCCAACTCCAGGTCTCTTTTCAAAACTTCACGTACCAAAGAACTTGCTTATCACAGCCATATCCCGATATTGGCTGCTCATGAATAGAGGCCTTCCTGTTTAAATCTCCGCTTGACGGCACGGAAACTAATAATTACCTTTGTTTGAGTATGATCCGCCAAAGAAAAAAGCTGGTATTCATTTATTCATTTGCCGAAAAATCATTGCCGGCCAATTTTTACATCCCGGATTGATTTGCTATCACAGCCCTCTTACTTAGCGCCCATTTAATTTACCGGTGAATCCGGATTGTTTTACCAACGATTCCTTTTATGAAGAATATTAAATTGATCGAAGTGCCGTCTGAAATTGGTGCCGGTACCCGCGGCGCCAGCCTGGGTATTGAGGCCATCAAGATCGCTGCGCTGGATTTTATGAGCAATTTCTTTATTCATTTCCCTTCAGAAAAAATACAGACAGAAAACAAATTACTTTACGAACCTATTGAATCTCCCTATGCCAAAAGGATCAAAGGCATTGCCACGATGTATGAAAGGGTAAGCAAAGCGGTAAGTGAATCTGTCAAAAACAATTTTTTCCCCGTGGTCATAAGCGGTGATCATAGTACGGCAGGTGCCACGATCGCCGGTTTGAAAATGGCAAAACCAAAAAGCAAATTAGGCGTGATCTGGATCGATGCCCATGCCGACATGCACACCCCCTTTACTACACCAAGCGGCAATGTACATGGGATGCCCATGTCTGTCAGCATCAGTAAAAATAATGAAGACTGTGCGGTGCATGATGTGGATGATGAAACGATCAAATACTGGAACTATTTAAAGAACATTGGGAAAATAAGCCCGAAGGTCTTGCCTGAAGACGTTGTATTTATTTCATTGAGAGATTATGAAAAAGAAGAAAGACACATGATCGAGAAATATGACATGAAAGTAATTACCACCAAAGAAGTAAGGAATAAAGGCGCCGAGAACATTGTGAGGGCCGTTCTCCGTTACCTGTCCGATTGCACCGATATCTATATTTCATTTGATGTGGATAGCCTGGATTCATCCATCTCCAAGGGAACGGGAACCCCTGTTGGCAATGGACTGAAGGAAAGAGAAGCTGAAGACCTCATCAGCAAATTCATGCAGAACCGTAAAGTTTGTTGTTTTGAAATAACAGAAGTGAATCCAACATTGGACAAAGAAAACCTGATGGCAGAAATTGCGTTTAATATCCTCCAGCGGAGTGTGAATGTGCTGATGATGAATTGATGAATGATCAGGAAAAGGTTCTCTTTAAACCTTCTTCAAAAGAAACTGGATGAAATCCTAATTTTTTCCTGGCTTTATCAATTGCAAATCCTGTTTTTGGCGGCCTTTTCGCAGGCTGGGAAAAATCAGCAGCAGTTACTTTTTTGATCAACGATCTTTTTAAACCCAAGTGATCAGCAACTTTGCAGGCCATTTCATAAGGGGTCAAAACATCTTCCCCGGATAAATGATAGATCCCCTTCGCTTTCTTTTCAATAATGGATATGATACCTGCGGCAAGATCTTCTACAAAAGTGGGTGTTCTTACCTGATCGTCTACAACGTTGTACTCCTCTCCTTTCTCCAATTTTTCTTTTACAACGCCCAGGATATTGGGTTTGCCCGAAACAGGTTTGCCATAAACCAATATGGTCCTGGCAATTGCCCAATCAAACTCATATTCCTTTACAGATTCTTCAGCTTCAAGTTTGGTTTTGCCATAAAAATTCACCGGGCCCGGGATATCGTCTTCATTGTACATTCCTTTTATACCATCAAAAATGAAATCGGTGGAAACAAAAACAAAAAAACTCTTGTGTTCTTCTGCATTCAGTAACATAGTTACTGTTCCTTCTACATTGGTTACATAAGCCTCCCACTGGTTTTGTTCACATGCATCCACTTTACTCATAGCGCCGGCATGTACCACCATTTCAGGTCTGTATTTATCAAATACATCGTGTACTGCAAACGGATCCGTAAAGTCCATTGGTTCATAATGGAAAAGTTTATTCTTGGTAAATGGCAAGCGGCAATCTCCTTTGCCGGTTGCAACAACTTCATGTTCTCTTTCCAATAATTGTTTGGAGAGATAGTATCCCAAAAAACCATTAGCGCCTGTTAAAAGAATTCTCATCATTCAAATTTAACCCTATAAAATAAAAAATCCTGTTCAATTGAACAGGATTTAATATATCAATTATTTAAAGGTCTTTTATTACTTATTCAGCGCATCCACAAGCGAAATGATATCGCTTTCATTTTTCAGGTTCAGATCGCCTGCTTTGATCGCTTCATCAATTTTTGCCGACATACCGGGCAAGGCATCCACCACGGATTGTTTACTGGCTTTGATCTTTTTTATTTCTCCACCCGGCATGTAGATATATAACTGTGTGGTTGTAACAATTTCCCTGCGGCTGTAATCACCCAGTGTTGGTGCATCTTCCACCTTTTGAGAAAGGAATTTCAATAAATGAACCCGGGGGCCAAAAGCAAGCGCCTGGTAAACACTACCGCTGGTATGATTATCGATCTCAGGATACCCCTGCCTGAAGTTAATATGTTTGATCGATCCGTCTTTTCCCGGTTCATCATAAGAAACAAGCTTGAATGACTCCAATTTCAATTCTGCTCCATCCTTTTGCACCATAACCGCATTACTGAAAATATTGAACTTGACCGGGACATTTGCCACTGTCTTTTCGTTTACCTGCACAATTCCCAATTTGTATTCATTGCTCATAAAAGGTGAACCGCCAACTTCCTGCAGGGCCGGGAGCCTGATAGGCCGCAACTGGAGATCTTCCATTCCTGCTTCGTGGTTAGTACTGCTTTGATCAGGAGCGGTATTAGTATCAACCTGGGCGAATGAACCGCCAACAAGGAAAAATAAAAAGAAAATGGCTAAAGATAATTTCTGAACTACCGGGTACTTATTCATGTGTGTTTTTTGAGTTGCAAATATAGGGCACACACAAATAAAAAATAGTTCCGTTTATCAAAAATTAACAACAATCAAACGATTGTTTTTTCCAACATATAATAATTTTATTTCATTACTTATCAGAATGCTTTTTTGGGTGACGTTATACCGGGTTCTTTGAATGGCATTCCAAGATTATACATCACAAAACTCCAAATGTCCGCCGTTTCATCCAGTTGTTTGCTGGTAGGTTTGCCTGCTCCGTGTCCTGCATTGGTTTCTATCCGGATCAGCATTGGATTGTTTCCTGCATTATATTCCTGCAAACGGGATGCAAACTTGAAAGAATGTGCCGGAACTACCCGGTCATCATGATCGCCGGTGGTAACTAACGTAGCCGGGTAGCTCACACCGGGTTTTAAGTTATGATAAGGAGAATATTTATAAATGTAGGGGAATTGGCTGGCCGAATCTGCATTACCATATTCCACAGTCCATCCCCATCCCACGGTAAACTTATGAAAGCGCAGCATATCCATAACTCCCACCGCTGGTAAGGCCACTTTAAAAAGTTCAGGACGCTGTGTCATGGCAGCGCCAACCAACAAACCGCCATTGCTACCGCCCCTGATGGCTAATTTCTGGCTGTTCGTGTATTTTTCTTTTATAAGATATTCTGCAGCGCCAATAAAATCATCAAATACATTTTGTTTATTCTCCAGCATACCTGCCTTATGCCATTTTTCACCGTACTCATTTCCGCCACGAAGCGTTACCGATACATAGATCCCACCCTGCTCCACAAAAAAAGCATTGCTGATGTTGAATGAAGGAGTAATGGAAATATTAAATCCGCCATAACCATACAGTAAAACCGGGTTCTGGCCATTTCTTATCATTCCTTTTTTATAAGTAAGGAACATGGGCACTTTAGTGCCGTCTTTACTGGTAAAGAAAACCTGCTCCGTTACAATATCATCTGTTTTGATCTTAACTTCTGTTTTGCGGAATAAAGTGGAAATGCCTGTCGCAAGATTATACCTGTAAATAGATGGCGGGGAACTGAATGAAGAAAACGTATAAAAAAGTTCTTTGTCCGTCTTTTCACCACTAAAGCCACTTGCTGTTCCGATACCCGGCAATTTTATTTCCCGGACTAATTTTCCATCATATGTATATTGATAAACTTTGGTAGATGCATCTTTTAAATAACTGGCAAATAAATATCCGCCGCAGGTACTGACATTCTGTAATGCGATTGGCTTTTCAGGAATAAGCGTTTTCCAGGTCTCCTTGTTGGGAGCTTCCTCCTCTTCTTCTTCACCCTCCTCTTCCAGGTGATCGGGTCCTTCAGCTTCTATCTGCACAACCCGGTAATTGGGAGCATTATAATTGGTAAGGACCAATAATTTGTCACCTTTATTATCTATTACATCTGATTCGGTATCAAACCCCGGGATCAGCAATTCGAATTTGCGCTGAAATTTATTTTTTGTATCCATAAACCATATTTCGCTGCCGCTGGTTCCTTCTGCCACATTCAGGATGAGGAACCGGTTGTCTTCTGTCATGCCTGCATTGCAATAACGCAAAGGATGTTCCCTGTCCTGGTAAACCAAAACATCTTTTTTCTGATCGGTGCCAAGCCGGTGATAAAAGATCTTGTTATACTGATTTTGTTTACTCATTTTGGATGCGTCATCCGGACGATCATAGCCGCTGTAGTAAAATCCTTCGTCTCCTTTCCAGCTGAATCCCCCGAATTTTGTCCATTCGATCTTGTCTGTTAATAATTTTTTTGTGGCCGTTTCCATTACAAATCCCTCCTTCCAATCGCTGCCTGCAACAGCAATGGTATAAGCAAGATATTTCCCGCTTTTGCTGAAGCTGGTTCCACCAAGGGCAGCAATGCCTTCTTTATTCATTGTATTGGGATTCAAAAATTCCTGCGGTTTGCCCGTCAACCCAAGCTGACGGTACATGACTGATTGATTTTGCAAACCATCATTCTTAAAAAAATAATAGTAGTTAGCTTTCTTTGTAGGCGATGAATACCTTGGATAGTTCCAGAGTTCTTCCAGTCTTTTTCTCACTTTTTCACGAATTGGAATATTGGCGAGATAGTCATAGGTCACTTTATTCTGTGCCTGCACCCAATCTTTTGTTTCGGCACTGTTATCATCCTCCAGCCAGCGGTAAGGGTCTATCACTTTGATCGTTCCGGAAGAATAAGCATCAGATACTTCCTGCTTTTTAGTTTCAGGGTATTTAAGCTGGGCGGATAATGCGAAAGGCAGTAAAAGAAAAAGTAATGAATACATTCTTTTCATATCACAAATTTTTGGTGGGTAAAGTTAAGGAAACGGGGGACAGGACGGTTGCCGGTTATCCAAAATTACTGCTTTGTTTTGCCAACTACGCAACTCCGCGGCTAATGGTTAACTATACCTGTCCCGCAGAATTGTGGGAAACTAAGCACAACCTTTCATCTTTTTTATTTATTGAACACTTGCACAACCAGAGTTATCTATAATTATGATTGTAATAATTTGAAATCCCATTATCGGGAGTTTTTATTGTGATTTCCCGGTATTTTGAATTATAGCTAACTATTCTGCCAACAAATTTTTTTTCTTTGAAAACTGAATCTTTTTTTAACTCATAATATCCATTGGTTTCAAAATCAATAAAATCTCCTTCACCAATTTTGTAACCACTTGTGTAAACCCAAGACATTTTATTAATATTATTTAAATCTGCTTTATTGGGTTTCCTGGAACAACCTAGCATGAATATTACTGAAAATATATAAAATAGAAATTTCATTGTTGATTCTATTACTTAGTCTTTCCTAGTTGAAAATTGTTTTTTAATGGTATTACCATTACATGGTTCTCTTTGGCCTTCCTTCCTGTAACAAATCTACAACTTTAGTAAAGTTGTTACTAGTTATCCGAAATAGCCGTTGTAAGTGCAACTAATTACTGAAAAGATTTATTTGGTCTTCCTTACTATGCTGTTCCTGCTCCTGTTTGCATTCCTGCAAAACACATTCCCCTGCAATACCTTATTTTTGCCGGGCATTTAATTAAAATGGAAAAGAAAGTTACAAAGATCGGAGTGCTTACTTCCGGAGGTGATTCACCGGGGATGAATGCAGCGATAAGAGCCGTTGTCCGTACAGGTATTTATCATGGATTGGAAGTATATGGCATTATGCGGGGTTACCAGGGCCTGATCGAGGATGATATTTACAGGATGGAATCCCGGTCAGTTGCAAATATTATCCAGCGGGGCGGTACGATGTTGAAAACAGCCCGATGCCAGGAATTTTTTGAATATGAAGGCCGGAAGAAAGCTTATGATAACCTGAAAAGAAGAGGCATCAACGGTCTTGTGATCATTGGTGGCGATGGTTCTTTTCGCGGAGCCGTGGAATTCAGTAATGAATTTGACATCCCCTGTATCGGTATTGCAGGAACAATTGATAAAGATATTCTTGGCACTGACTTTACGATTGGTTTTGATACAGCTGTGAATACTGCTGTTGAAGCCATCGACAAAGTGAGGGACACGATGGATGCCCATGACCGCATTTTCATTATTGAAGTAATGGGCAGGGATGCCGGCTATATTGCGTTGCACAGCGGAATAGCAACAGGTGCTGAAAATATTCTAATCCCGGAAAGAAAGACGGATATGGATGATATCATCCAGTCGCTTTTGGAAAAAGAAAGAAGAAAAAAATTAGTGAACCTGATCGTAGTGGCAGAAGGCGACGATTTTGGCGGCGCAGTGGAAGTTCATAAAATATTAAAAGAAAAAATACCACAGGCAGAAATAAGAGTTTGCATTCTCGGTCATATACAAAGGGGCGGTTCACCAAGCTGTCTTGACAGGCTGATCGCAAGCCGTATGGGCTATCATTCGGTGGAATGTCTCCTGGAAGGAAGGCATAATGTTTTTGTAGGCATACAAAATAATAAAATGCATTATATACCGCTGGCAGATGCCGTAAAAAATAAAGGAAAGATCAGCGAAGAATGGATGAAGATCGTTAAGATCTTAGCGTCATAGTTGCTGGTTACTGGTTACTGGTTCTTTAAAGCAGAAACATACCACCAGGTAACCAGTAACCAGTAACCAGAAACCAGTAACCAGTAACCAGCAACCAGAAACCAGAAACAAGATGGCCAAACACGCAGCGAAATATTATCACGAATCAATGGACAGGGATGCCGGGCTTGCTCACAAAATTCACCGGACCAAGATCGTTGCAACGGTAGGCCCCGCCTGCGATACCTATGATCAATTACTGGCATTGGTAAAAGCAGGTGTAAATGTATTCCGGCTTAATTTTTCTCATGGCGCCCATGAAGAAAAGGCAAAGATCATTGAACGTATCAGGAAGATCAATAAGACCGAGCCTTTCAATATCGCTATCATCGGCGATCTGCAGGGACCTAAATTGCGGGTTGGCGATATTGAAGGAGGTGAAATGGAGATCATGCGGGGAGATATCCTCACTTTCACCAATGAAAAAGTGATCGGCAACAAAGAAAGGATCTATGTTTCCTATCCTGACCTTCATAACGACGTAAAGCCGGGAAATCTCATCATGATCAATGATGGCAAGCTGGAAGTGATCGTGAAAAAGATCCTGAAGAATAATGATGTGCAGGTACAAGTTGTACTTGGCGGCACGCTTTCATCGAAAAAAGGGATCAACCTTCCCGATACAAAAATTTCTTTACCGGCATTGACAAAAAAAGACCTGGCCGATCTTGATTTTATTATTGAACAAAAACTGGATTGGGTCGCACTCTCCTTTGTCCGCAGTGTAAATGACATAGAGATCCTGCGTAAGAAGCTGGAACATAAACAAAGCATGACGAAGATCATTGCCAAAATTGAAAAACCTGAGGCATTAGAAAACCTCCGTGACATTATTATTGAATCGGATGCGGTAATGATCGCCCGTGGAGATCTTGGTGTGGAGTTACCGGTGGAAAAAGTTCCGCTGCTGCAAAAACAGATCATCCGTAAATGCATGCACCGGGCAAAGCCTGTGATCGTTGCCACGCAGATGATGGAAAGTATGATCGAATTCAATAAACCCAACCGCAGTGAAATTACCGATGTAGCCAATGCAGTGATCGAAGGCGCAGATGCAGTGATGCTGAGCGGTGAAACAGCAACCGGCAATCATCCTGTATTGGTAGTAGAGACCATGTGCAAAATCATCCGGGAAGTGGAAGCAACAGATTATAATTATAACCGGGAGGATGAATTAACACCACAACCCCAATCGCCATCCTTTCTAAGCGATGCAATTTGTTACAATGCCTGCAAGCTGGCCAAAGATGTTAATGCCAATGCATTGGTGGGTATGACACAAAGCGGGTACACCGGTTTTGTGCTAAGCAGTTACCGGCCCAAAGCACCGCTGTATGTTTTTACCAAAGAGAAAACGCTGGTCAACCAATTAAGTCTTAGCTGGGGTGTAAGAGCATTTTATTATGACGAAGAAGAAAGTCTTGATGACATCTTTGCCGACCAGATCGACATTCTTAAAGAAAGAAAATTCCTGAAACCGGGAGAAACGGTTGTAAGTACCGGAAGCACTCCTGTTTCATTGCACCTGCCTACGAATGTAATTAAGATAACAACAGTTGAATAGGATAGTTTAAAATGTTTAAAAGGTTTAAAAGGTTTAAAAGGTTTAAGAAGTTTAATACGTTCAACAAGGTTGCTACAACCTCTAAAACTTATTAAACCTTTTAAATTTCTGAAACTTTTTCAACTTACTTTGGCCAAATGGAAAGAACGATACCTGCAACAACACATCCGGCCACATTGTATCCCGCATTGATAAAATGCAGCATCCATGGTCTTTTCTCGTACAGGTAAGAGATACAAATAGCGGTAGCAGAAAAACAAACACCGGCTACTAATCCCACTTTCGCTCCCGACATCCAGTTCGTAGCCCCTTCAATTTTAGAAAGAAACAAAGCAATGCCGAGGCTTGCGATGATCATCAGCACCAGTGATGCAAGGAAAGTCTGTGCAACACCCTTTTTCATGTTCGGGTCATTCACATTCACTCCTGAAGCTTTTATCCATGCATTTTTGAAAATAAAGGAATACCAGATGGCTCCCAGTACAAAATAGGCAAGACCTGCTACTATTACGGCCAGCCAGTTGAGGTGAGAAAAAAGTTCTGTGTTCATAATTGGTGGTTTTGGTTATTAAATGAAAAGGTAAGTAATTAATTAATAACTTTTGAAATACCATTTATCAGAGTCTCCTGATCCTGATGTTCCTGAAGCAAACTCCATTACCATGATCCTGGAGTCCTATACGGCCCTTTTTAAATGTACCAAAGCCCTGCATATTTTTGAATTTGCTGCCGGCCACCATTTTCTTCCAGTTATCATCCCATAAAGTGGTTGATACTACATTCTCTCCATTCAGGTATAGATCCAATTTTCCATTTATACATTTCACTTCTGCCAGGTTCCATTCGCCATAAGGTTTTACGGTTTCTTTTGAACAAGAGATAAG
>DATHDV010000046.1:0-30958 GCA_035318845.1 Chitinophagaceae bacterium | reverse complement strand
CATAAGAATGAATTGTTGTGGTGCTGTTCATGCGCCGGGAAGATCAGAGAGTTCAATACTTCGCAACAGGAGATGGTTGAGTTATCCCCGAGATATGAATTGATCAACCTTGCCCCGTATTTCAATTGTGAATTGGCGCCCATCATAAAACGAACGGCTTTCACCCCGTAAAATATCCGGCAACCAAACCCGATGATGCCATTCACCAGTTCGCAGCCTTCACCGATCTGTGATGGAGCTTCGGGTGATGAATTGATGGTAATATTTTTAATTTTATTGGCGCCTTTGAGATAGGCATCGCTGCCGATCCATACGTCTTTGATGATCTTACAATTCTTGATAACGGTCCGGTCGCCGATCTTTCCGTAATAACCTCTTTGTGTATCAAATTTATTATCGGTGAACTCTTTTAATTTTTGCAAAAGCTTTTCATCATCCCGGTGTTTTGACCAGAGCCATGCATCCCCTGCCAGCATACCGGTGAAAGGCAATACACTTCGCCCGGCATTTTCATTGCATATCTCCATCCAGATGCGGACGGCTTCGTTTTCGCCATCCTTCAATACGCCATTCCCAAATTTGGAATGATCCGTGGTAGCCAGTTCATTAATGTTGACCAGTATCACTTCATTACCGGTAATATAATGGCTCATGAAGTTGACATTATCAATGACCACATTATCCCCGATATCGCAACTGATAATGGTGCTGTGGTATAAACCAACGGGGAGACGAAGATTGTTGAATTCAACGAAATAAGATTCCAGTTTGCCGATACGTACGAGGCCATAAAAAGTGCAGCTCTTTACGAGTTGGGGATTAAAAGCATCAGCAACCAATACTTTGTTCCAGTCGTCGGAACTATTGGCATTGCGTTCAAGGATCTTTATTTCGGCATCGGCCAGTTTGCGGTATTTGATGCCGCTGCGGTTCTGGAAATTACGGAGATGGTATTCGTTCTTTCCTTTTGGAATAAATGCTTTCGGGATAAAATTATATCCTAAGGAGGAGATTGGTTTTTTGGAAATATGATTCATGTTGCTGGTTTCTGGTTGCTGGTCACTGGTCACTGGTCTCTTAAACAAGTTACCATCTTACAGGTATTGAAATTTATTTTATCAGATGTGAATTTGAAAAATTTTATTAAAACTAAAGATGCTTCAGCTTTAGGATCAACCAGCAACAAGGAACCAGCAACCAGCAACTATTCCACCGTCACACTCTTCGCCAAATTCCTCGGCTTGTCCACATCACAACCTTTTGCTAAGCCAATATAATATGCTAATAACTGTAATGGAACCACACTAAGCATCGGCGCCAGTATTTCATCGGCTTCGGGAACGATCATCACATCATCGGCAAGATCCAGGGAAGCTTCATCGCCTTCGGTGATGACAGCGATGACTTTTCCTTTACGGGCTTTTATTTCCTGCATATTGCTTAGCAGCTTTTGATGATAAGCATCCCTGGTCGCAACAAATACAACCGGTAAATTCTCATCCACCAATGCAATGGGACCATGTTTCATTTCAGCTGCGGGGTAACCTTCGGCATGGATATAAGAGATTTCTTTCAGCTTCAATGCTCCTTCCAGCGCCACGGGAAAATTATAACCACGACCGAGATACAGGAAATCATGTGCGTCTTTATATTTTTCTGCCAGGGCTTTGATATTGTTGCTGTGATTTAAGGTCCACGCTACTTTCTCAGGTATCTGTTCCAATTCTCTCAGCAGGTTCATGTATCGGTCCTCTGAAATAGTTCCTTTGATGTAGCCGATCTTTAAAGCGATCATGGTGAGTACAGCTAATTGTGCAGTAAATGCTTTTGTGGATGCAACGCCGATCTCGGGCCCGGCATGTGTATAAGCGCCGCCATGACTTGTCCTGGCAATGGATGAACCAACAACATTCACTACGCCGAGTATGATAGCTCCTTTTTCTTTGGCATTTTCAATGGCAACCAATGTATCGGCTGTTTCACCGCTTTGGGAAATAGCAATGATCACATCTCCTTTATTGATGACGGGATTCCTGTAACGGAATTCCGATGCATATTCCACTTCCACGTTGATGCGGCAGAGTTCTTCAAAAATATATTCAGCTATCAGGCCAGCATGCCAGCTGGTGCCGCAGGCCACCATAACGATGCGGTTAGCCGTCATGATCTCTTCAGCATATTGCTGAATGCCGCTCATGGTGATGGTTCCTTCGTCGGCATCTAATCTTCCACGCAGGCAATCATGAATGGTTTGCGGTTGTTCAAAAATTTCTTTCAGCATGAAATGCGTATAGCCTCCTTTTTCAATCGCTGCTAATTCTATATCCAGCTTTTGAACATAGGGGGTGATCTTTTCATTACCCAGGTTTTTCAGGATCAGTTCATCGGGTTTGACGATGGCGAGTTCGTAATCGTTAACATACACCACTTCTTTGGTGTATTCCAGCATCGGTGATGCATCGGAACCCAAAAAATGTTCGCCCTTGCCAATGCCGATCACCAACGGGCTTCCTTTCCTGGCGGCAATAATGGTATCGGGCTGGTCTTCATCCAGCAATAAAATAACATAAGCGCCGGTCACTCTTTTCAATGCCACCCGAACGGCTTCTTCGAGGTCGCATTTATTATTCTTCTTAATTTCTTCAATAAAATTCAGGAGGACCTCTGTATCTGTTTCACTGGTGAAGACGTATCCTTTATTGCTGAGTTCTTTTTTTAACTGGGAATAATTTTCAATGATGCCGTTGTGTATCATGGCCAGTTTACCACCCGATGAACGATGGGGATGTGCATTGAGATCGCTGGGTTCGCCATGTGTGGCCCAACGGGTATGACCGATGCCAACATGGGCATGAAGATCTTTACCAAGGATGGCATCTTCCAGTTCAGCCACTTTCCCTTTTTTCTTATAGATCTTCAGTCCGCCGTTCTGTAAAGCAACGCCGGTGCTGTCATATCCGCGATACTCTAATCGCTTCAGTCCTGTGATGATAATGGGGTAAGCTTCCCTTGGGCCGGTGTATCCTACAATTCCACACATGGGTTTTTGATTTATGAATTCAAAGGTATTGATTTCAGAGAGAATAGATGATAGTTGATAGATGATAGTTGTATTTGATGCCGTGGTATTGCAGGCGATAATCAGGTTTAAAAATTCAGAATATTCGTGTTCAATAAGTAATTTCAACTTTTAAGAAACTATCATCTATCAACTATCATCTGTTTATGATCCTTCCTTCGCTTTTCATTGGGCCGACCGAAAACATGGGCCGTGCTGTCTTTACTTCTGAAAATATAGAAGCAGGAACCATTGTGGAAGTGGCGCCGGTGATCGTGATGAGTCTCGACGAAAGAAAACTACTTGACCAGACATTGCTGCATGATTATATTTTTGAATGGGGAGGGGATAAACAACAATGCTGCATGGCGCTCGGCTATGTGCCGGTTTATAATCATTCTTATAAAAGCAATTGCGAGTATGAAATGGATTTTGAAAATAAGAACATCAGCATTAAAGCCATCCATTTTATAAAAGCAGGGGAAGAATTATTTATCAACTACAATGGCAACTGGAATGATAAGAAGCCGGTTTGGTTCGACGCCAAATAAACCACTTCGTCAAATACCTTCGCTAAAATTACCGCAGCCGGAGAAGGCTATGTGGTTCAAAGAAAATCCCGCTCTCGCCTAAGGCGAGAACGGGACGATAAGTTTATTTAATCTTCTTATTGGAAAACGATCTGGCCCCTGATCTCTCCACCGGGGTTAGCGGCTGTATGAATATTCATATAATACAAGCCATTCAAAAGGTCCTGTTCTTTTATTACAAATCCATCAGCCAGCACAGTACCGTTAAATTTTCCTGTTGCAGGATATAAGGTTGCATTGGGTGTGGCCAGCCCGTTCGAAGGAGTAATAATATTATAAATCACGCCGGCAGAAAAACCTTTTGGCGCCAGCCCATGTATGTGCATCAGGGATACAGGTCCTGTCAGGCCGGACCAGGTTACTGACCAGGTCATCAGGCGGGTTTCTTTTGAATAAGAAACATCCATGATACCAAGGGCAGTGGAACTATTAACCGGAACTTCCTGGGCGGCAGTCATGAGAATACCTTTTTTCTCATAATCCGTGTTCTTTTTCTTCTCGGCGATCTTCTCGCATGAACTCATACCCAAAACAAAAACAAAAAGTAGTGAGGTTAAAGCAGTTAGTTTGATCAATTTCATGATAGCAGTATTTGTGGTAAAAATAAGAAGTTTTTGGAAAAGACAATACTTTTCGAAAAATAGGGGATAACTGTGAGAAACCTGTTTACTTCAGCCTGTTTTTGATGTCCTGCAGCAATTTTCTCATTCCTTTTGTACCGGGTCCATTTTTGCTTTTTTTCCCCATGCTTTAAATACTCGCAACTCTTCAGGGGTGAGACTATCTCTTATATATTCAATCTGGACCGACACCGGGAATTTCTCTTGCTTCGAAGGTTGCCACTCTGATCTTACTAACGGGCACCCTATCATTTTGCTATAAGTGCTATCAAGTCTGAACATTGTACCCTTCTTATCGCATCTGAAAAAACCAATCCATTCAACCATGAATTTTTCAAGTTCTCCCGACCGTTGATAGTAATAAAATAATCTAAGCCGTTTATAATTTATTCCTTCCATTAAAGTATCGGGAAGTTCTACGGGAGGTGCAGCTTTTGGTAACTCAAACGGGGAGTAAAAATTCCATCCTCCTGCTACACCGAGAGAATCAGGTTGAGTATATTTTTTAATAATTTTTGATGTATCAGAAAAAGTTGAGAAATCATAAAATGACCTTGTCGGCAAATCAATAAAAGTATAAAAATACGGGTTTACATATCTCATTACATGTCCATTAGTATCGGTATTAATATAAATACGGGGTATTTCTTCAATAACCATACTGTCTTTATACCAGATTTTTATACCTGGTATAAAGGTTGGCTGCCTTACATAATCTTTGATAGCCGGGTCATAAAATTTGTGAGAATATACAACAACTCCGGATGTAGAAATTTTCCTGTGCGAAACACATGAGACTAAAAGAAAAGCCACGTATAATAAAATACTGACTTTTCTTTTTAAATTGTTATTTCCCATATTAAATTAGTTATGGGAATATTTGAGAAAAACTGAACGTTCCGGGAGTACTAGAAATAAAAAATTGAAATTGTGTGGGCGTAAATGTGCCTGTTCCTCCAATAATACTTGTTGCGGTTGAGGTTGTATGAGAAACTGTGCATCCTGAAGCTGCCCATGTAAAACCGGTTCCAATAATACCAGAACTTAAGTGACTTATTCCAGTAAAGTGCCCGCCGCCAGATTCACTTGCTTTTTTAATACCAGTAAACGATTCAGTTGAATAAACTAACCAATAACCAAAAGAATTTTGTGCAACTATCCAATCTCTTTGTGCAGCAACTGCTATCTCCGTTTCAGGGCCAGGATCACCACCACAATTTAGGGCAAAGCCCTTTCCGGAAACCTGACGTGTTTCCTGGCACTCGCCTTCGTCACAATATGCATATAAAAATTCCCAATTTGTGCCATATTCACTGAAGGTGACCCACCATACTGTATAACATTGTAGCTCATGAGTCCCATTGCCTTTTCCTGAGGCCTTTTGTTTTTGGTTAATTTCGCTATAAGTTTTTAAAGACCCTTTTTCATACTTCATTTCATACAATAGATCATCAGTTATTGTCAGGAATGTAAACTTTCCATCACAGCCCAGTGTTTTAAGATTATAGAACTTGTAAAATGTATTCGCTGGCACTGCTGTAGCTGTTTTGCCATCAGGGGTTACATATTGGACTATATTTCCCTTTCTGATATTATTGGTTTTATCCAGGATTAAAAGCAGGTAATTAAAAGGGTTGTTGTCTTTATTATTGACTGATTTAAAATACTTGCCAACCGGAATTAAAATAAGTCTTTCACCTGAGTTTAGTTCTTCGAACCTAAGGTCTGAGAAAACAAGGTTGTCCTGAAGGGATTGAATTTTTGCGGGTCTGTCTTTTGTGGCTTTTGATTTCTCGTTGTTCAACCATGCATTTACCTTGTCAATGGTTCCTTTATTAGCGGCCATTGTGTCTTGCAGTGTTTCCTGTTTGACTTCTTTCTTACAGGAATTAAAAATTACCATTGTTGCAAAAATAAGAAGTAGGGCCGCACAAAAGCGGGGAGGATAAAATTTCATAATAAACAGTTTAATGGTTTTGGAAAAGGGTTAAGGTCAAGAGTAAGGTACCGAGGATGTTATTGATTAGCAAATAAACTTTTATTTTGTTAAGACCCTGTCTGTAAGCTATTTAATTTTGGAGATATAGAAGCATTAGATAGAAAAGAGAAAAAACAGAAATACTTAACTTCATATCTCTTTCACTTTTTTCTCCGGGCGCTGGTCTCATTGCTACTTCTTTACTTCAGCCTGTTTTTGATCTCCTGCAGTTTCAGCAATGCTTCAACAGGAGTAAGCCGGTTGATATCCATATCCTGCAGCAATTTTCTTATTTCCTCAAAGGTCTCGCTGTGTGCATCAAAGATGGAGAGTTGCACTTTTGACGTCGATAAGTTTTTTAGTTTTTCGCGGTTCAGGTCGGTTTCAGCGTCCCGACCCTGCTCATGAATGCTTTCCAAGTGTTTAAGTATCTCATTGGCTCTTTCGATCAATGAAGGTGGCATGCCTGCCATCCTTGCCACATGAATACCAAAACTGTGTGTGCTGCCTCCTCTTGCCAGTTTTCTTAAGAAGATAATTTTGTTCCCCACTTCTTTATTGGTGACATGAAAGTTCTTTACTCTTGAGAATTTTTCTTCCAGTTCATTTAGTTCATGATAATGCGTGGCAAAAAGTGTTTTGGGCTGATGCGGGGAATTATGCAAATGCTCCGCAATGCTCCACGCAATGGAAATACCATCATACGTGGAAGTTCCCCTTCCTATCTCATCCAATAAGATCAGGCTGCGGCCGGTGATATTATTAATGATGGATGCGGTCTCATTCATCTCTACCATAAAAGTGGATTCACCACCGCTGAGATTATCGGAGGCGCCGACCCTTGTAAAAATTTTATCGGTCAGGGAAATTTTTGCATCAACTGCCGGTACAAAACTTCCCATATGCGCCATCAGTGTAATGAGGGCTGTTTGCCGGAGCAGGGCACTCTTACCGCTCATGTTCGGCCCGGTGAGTATGATGAGTTGCTGATCGGTCTTATTCAATTCAAGATCATTGCTGATATAAGTTTCTCCAACCGGTAAATTTCTTTCAATGACGGGATGACGGCCTTCCTTAATGATCATTTCATCGCCGGGATGCAAGTCTGGTTTTTTATACTGGTAATGAATGGCATTATTGGCAAAGCAACAAAGACAATCCATCACGGCAACGATATTACCGTTTGTCTGAACAGGAGCTAAGTAATCAAACAGTTCATTCAGCAAAGCCTCAAACAGTTCCAATTCTATTTTTAAGATCTTTTCTTCTGCCCCGGTTATTTTTTCTTCATACTCTTTCAGTTCGGGAGTGATATATCGTTCTGCATTGGTCAGCGTTTGTTTCCGCATCCATTCGGCAGGCACTTTGTTCTTATGTGAATTGGTCACTTCCAGGTAATAGCCGAACACATTATTAAAACCAATTTTTAGTGAAGTGATGCCAGTTGCTTCCGCTTCTTTCTGTTGCAATTGGGTGAGATAAGACTTTCCACTATGGGCGATCTTCCGCAATTCATCCAGTTCAGGGTTGACGCCGCTGTTCATCATGCCACCTTTTACCACTAATGCGGGAGGATTATCAACTATTTCTTTAAATATTTTATCAGCAATATAAGGGCAGGGGTTCAATGCATCACCCAGGCGTTTTAAATATTCATTGGTAGATGAAAGACAAAGTAGTTTTACCGATTCCACCTGTTTCAATCCCCTTGCCAGTTGTAATACTTCACGGGGATTGATCTTTTTCAGCGGGATCTTTGAAACCAATCTTTCAATATCGCCGCATAGTTTAATAAGCTGTGAAATTTTATTCCGCAGGTCCGTTTCTTTGATCAGGTGTTCAACCGTATCCAGCCGTTCATTGATCTTCTGGATATCTTTCAAGGGAAAAACGATCCAGCGTTTCAATAACCTGGCACCCATTGGCGATACGGTATTGTCCAGCACATTCAATAAAGTATGATTGCCCTCGGAATTTCCATATACTAATTCAAGGTTCCTGATGGTGAAACGGTCCATCCACAAAAAATCATCCCGGTCGATCCGCTGCAGGGAAGTGATATGCTGCAGGTTGGGATGTTCCGTGTCTTTTAAATAATGAATGATGGCCCCGGCGGCGATCATCCCTTTTCTCAGGTCATCGATACCAAAACCTTTGAGTGAATGTGTTTGAAAATGTTTCAGCAGGGTATCTTCCGCATACGTGTTGTCAAATATCCATTCATCCAGGGTGTATGAATACATTTTGCTTCCAAAGAATTCTTTGAAATTTTTTTGTTTATGCCTTTGAAATACTACTTCAGCGGGTTTGAAACTCTGTAATAATTTATCGGCATATTCCCTGTCGCCTTCGGCCAATAAAAATTCACCGGTGGAAATATCGAGAAAAGCCAGTCCATATTGATCATTGTCTGCAAAATGAACGGCTGCTAAAAAATTATTGCTGTGATGATCCAGTAATTTATCATTGACCGCCGTTCCCGGTGTCACCATATCGGTCACGCCTCTTTTAACTACACCTTTGGCCAGTTTGGGATCTTCCAATTGGTCGCAGATAGCAACACGGAGACCGGCTTTTACTAATTTATGTAAATAGGTATCGAGAGCATGATGCGGAAAACCGGCGAGTTCAGATGAAGCGGCGGAGTTATTATTTCTTTTCGTCAACGTAATTCCCAGCACCTGGGAAGCAACTACAGCATCCTGCCCGAATGTTTCATAAAAATCCCCGACACGGAACAGCAGGATGGCATCCGGGTATTTTTGTTTGATAGCCCGGTGCTGTTGCATCATTGGTGTATCGGATGTAGTTGCTTTCGACATTGCCTGTCCCGGTTTATCGGGAAGCGACAAATATAAGAAAAGCTGCTAGCTGTTAGCCATTAGCTATTAGCCATTGGCTATTAGCTAATGGCTTCTCTCGTTATCTTTGCCCCATGCGAAAACTTTCGATGGCTGAATTGGGACGAAAATCCGTGGAAGAGTTCAAAGGATCAAACAAATTCCCCATTATTGTTGTACTGGAAAATATCCGCAGCGCTTACAATGTAGGCAGTGTCTTCAGGACGGCTGATGCTTTTTTGATAGAAGCCATTTATATCATTGGCTATTCAGCCAAACCACCGCACAAAGAAATTAAAAAGACTGCTTTGGGCGCTGAGGAAACAGTAAACTGGAAATATTTTAAAACGACAGAGGAAGCCATTGAATTATTAAAAGCCAAAAAATATAAAGTATTTGCCGTGGAGCAGGCGGAGGGCAGTTATAAGCTGCATGCTGCAAGCTTCAGGCAAAATGAAAAAGTATCGGTGGTCTTTGGGAATGAAGTTACCGGTATCGAACAATCAACAATTGATCAATGCGATGGTTGTATCGAGATACCACAACTGGGCATGAAACATTCCTTAAATGTTGCGACTGCGGCAGGGGTTGTGTTGTGGGAATTGATCAGGAGTAAAATAGCACCGCCTGTAAAAGGAAGAACGGAACATTAATTTCATAGCCCACGGTTTAAACCGTGGGCTGGATCAATAAATTTCTGATGTATAAAATAAAAAATTATTTAAGCCTCATAAAATTCTCACATACCGTTTTCGCAATGCCGTTTGCGTTGATTGGATTTATTATTGCGGTTGCGAATTTTTATGATCTGGAACCAATTTATTCTAATCAGGAAATAGACACAAAACTTAAAATACTGGTTCTTTCTATTGTAGATAATTTGCAGTTATTATTTGTGATTATTTTATGTATGATCTTTGCACGCAGTGCCGCCATGGCGTTCAACCGTTACCTCGACCGAAAATTTGATGCAAAAAATCCGAGAACTGCCATAAGAGAAATTCCATCCGGTATCATTACTCCAAATAATGCTTTGATCTTTACAATCGTGTCCTGTGCCTTGTTCCTTGTCACTTGTTTCTTCATTAATCGTCTTTGCTTTTATTTATCACCGGTTGCATTGGCAGTAGTGTTGGGTTATAGTTATACCAAACGGTTTACACCACTTTGTCATCTGATACTTGGTTTGGGATTATCGTTAGCTCCGATAGGAGCATTCATTGCAGTCACAGGATTTTTTTCGTTTTTACCTATAATCTTTTCACTGGTAGTTCTTTTCTGGGTCAGCGGTTTTGATATTATTTATGCTTTGCAGGATGAGCAATTTGACAGGGAGAATAAACTTTATTCTATGCCTGCATGGTTGGGTAAGTCAAAAGCATTACGGGTTTCTGAATTATTACATGTATTCAGTGCGGGAGGGGTGATCGTTGCAGGATGGTATGGAAACTTTGGCTGGTTATACTGGACAGGTGCTGCTATTTTTATTGGAATGCTCATCTATCAGCACTCCATTGTAAAAGCAGATAATTTAAAAAGAGTGAATATTGCTTTTATGACTGCCAATGGAATTGCCAGTGTTGTATTTGCGGTATTTGTGGTAGCCGATCTTTTTATAAATTAAAAAATCAAAAGTCAAAACTCAAAAACTGCTCATTTTTTTGATTTTCGACTTTTTACTTTTGACTTCATGAGCAGAATAATCTCCATAGACTACGGATTGAAACGAACCGGACTCGCCGTTACAGATCCTTACCAGATCATAGCCACAGGATTGACCACGGTGCATTCAAAAGACCTGATCCCCTTTCTTAAAGATTATTTTGAAAAAGAACCGGTTGAACTTATCATTATCGGCGAACCAAAGAACTGGGATGATTCTGACACCCATGCTACACCCCTGGTGGAAAAATGTATTAAAGAACTTCAAAAGAATTTCCCGGCCATCCCCATCAAAAAAGTGGATGAGCGATACACTTCCAAAATGGCGAAGGATGCCATGCTGGAAATGGGCATGAAGAAAAAAGATCGCCGGAATAAAGCGCTGGTAGATGAAATTGCTGCTACGATCATGTTGCAGGAATATCTCAGGGGATCGCAGATCTAAGATTTCAGATTTTGATTGAAAAAAACAGCCACGATATAAGTAAATTTGCAATCTTAAATAATTAAATGATACTTCCCATTGTCGCATACGGCCATCCTGTACTGAGAAAAGTAGCAAAAGAAATTGCTCCTGACTACCCGCAGCTGGATAAATTAATTGAAGATATGTGGGAAACCATGTATGCCAGCAATGGTGTGGGCCTGGCTGCGCCGCAGGTGAATAAAGATATCCGTCTTTTTATCATGGACAGTGAACAGATCTTTCGTAATATGGAAGACGAAGAGGAAAAAAAAGAATATAATGATGCACCGGGTATCAAGCAGGTATTTATAAATGCATACTTAGCTGAACTGGATGGTGAAGAATGGCCGTATAATGAAGGCTGTCTCAGTATTCCGAAGATCCGGGAAGATGTATACAGGCAGGAAACCGTTACCCTTCGTTTCCAGGATGAAAACTTTATAACACATACAAAAAATTTTACCGGGCTAACCGCCAGGATCATCCTTCATGAGTATGACCATATTGAAGGAAAACTCTTCATCGATCATATTTCCCCGCTTAAAAGAAAACTAATGAAAGGTAAGCTGAATGATATTTCCAAAGGCAAAGTGAATGTGGATTACAAGATGCTTTTCCCCGGGTAAATACGGTATAGGGTCATGAGAATTTATTTTCATTGCCTGACACATTATTTTTTTTCTACCTCTGTGTTTAAATACGTTCCCAAGTCGCCGTTAGCTACAAATTTTTTATATATGCTAAGGCCGGCGTCTTTCCAATCTTCATGTGCTAACAGATGTTCAGGTATTGTACAAAAAATAGTTAATAACAAATCGAAATAAAATTTGGCGATCTAAATCTTCTCGTTAATTTAGCATACGTTTCATTTCTGATTAAGACTCATCTTTAGTTAGCGACCAATATCCTTACAACCGCCTGTCATATTTCTTACCCTTATTGTGATTTGATAACCAATAAAACTTACGCTTATGAGAAGAAGAATTACTCTCTCATGCCTAGCGGTATTCCTGGCCGTTTCATTTGCTCAGGCCCAGGTTCCTTCTTTAAATCCCATTAACGGAGTTGTTCCGGCTATCTTAAATGCAGCCGGGGGCACTTACGACAATCCATCTTCGTATTACCGTTATGAATGGAGTTTTGGGGAACTTTTGCTGATACAGGCCTTTGCACCACCCGATAGTTCAGTTCTCGTTACCCAAGGTGTGCTTCAACCCTGCACGGATCAGATTGGCTACTCTGCTTTTACTGTGTTGTTTGATGATGGGGATTATAAATTATTTCCCAATCCTACCAGCGGCAAGTTTGAAGTGGACTTCTTTGTACGAACACCGGGTACCATGAGCCTTCAGCTGATCAATTCCATTGGACAGGTACTGTCGAAAAAAAGCTACCACTATGATGGTTGCTGCCGTATCGAATTGTTCGATATATCAAACCTCCCCAACGGAGTTTACTTTGTTGTTGCGGACTTAAAGCCTGACATCAACCGGCCGGGAGATAACCTGCAAGTGATCCGCCACAGTGGATTGAAGGTGGTAAAAATAAACGATAAATAAACCAGATACCAAATACAAAAACTGTAACAATGAAAAAGATTTTATCATTATTAGCTGTTATTTTATTTACAGCCATAGGCGCTTTCAGCCAGGCTCCCGGTATATTTAATTACCAGGGAGTGGCCCGCAACAGTGTGGGTAATGTGCTAGTCAATAAATCTATCGCCCTCCGGATAACCATTCATGATGGCACTCCCGCAGGCGCGATCGTGTACCAGGAAACAAGAGGTGTTGTGACCAATCCTTTTGGATTGTTCAATGCGCAGGTGGGTAGCGCTGGTGCCACAAATGTCACCGGCACGATTGCCGGAGTTCCCTGGGGTGTAGGCAATAAATACATCCAGGTGGAAATAGATCCAGCCGGTGGTACTTCCTTTATCAATATCGGTACAGCACAGATAGCATCTGTTCCATATGCACTCTTTAGTACTTCATCCGCTGACCTGGTATTACCGTTTGTTAAATCACAGTCCTCCGCCACAACTTTATTTAGCATTACAAATACAGGCACCGGAGGCAGTGGGCTTTTTGCTGTTAATAATGCAGCGGGCACATCAGATGCCTTGCAGGCATCAACCAATGGTGCTGCCAGCAGTTGGGCATTAAGGGCGACCAGTACAGGTTTGCAGGGTGCGGGTATCTTTCAGTATAACAATGGTACAGGTGCTGCTAATGCGTTAAGAGTATTGACAAATGGAACTGGGTTTGCCGCCAATATCAGCAGCAGTAATGCTACACCAAAGGCTTTACTGACACTGGGTGGTTTACAATTAACAGGTATCAGCGAAGCCAATAACAGGATTCTTGCATCCGATGCAGCGGGTAATGCTTTATGGAAAGATCCCTCAGCGGTGGGTGTAGTTACCGGAAGCGGTACAGTGAATTTTGTGCCTAAGTGGTCGCCTACCACAACCAACCTTGCCAACTCACAAATATTTGATAACGGTACAAATGTTGGAATTAATACAGTAACTCCTGCTTACAAACTCGATGTAGTTCATGGAGGCGGTACGGGTATAGAGGCCAGGGGAACAGGTGGATTTTCTGTTGTTGATGTTGACGCCTCCAATGGCGATGCTGCATTAAGATTTTTAAATGCTGGTGCGTTCCGCTGGAATATTCGTAATGATCCCGCCGGTAACGACCTGCAAATTTTTGATATGGGTGCTGGTTTGGCCCGGATGAGATTATTAACTGCCAATGGCAACCTTGGTATAGCTACAGCTGCTCCTGCTTACAGGCTCGATGTGGATGCGAGCGTTGGTGCTGGTTCAAATGGTCTCCGTGTTCGTAATACTGCCAGCTTTGCTACAATTGATATTGTTGGCGCTACTACTGACCAGGCTCTTCGCTTTGGTAAAAATGGCGTGATCAATTCAGGTATCAATACCTTACCGGATGGCGATCATATGACCTTCTTCAAATTTGGAGTTGGAAACCTGATGGCAGTAAATGTAAATACAGGTAACCTCGGTGTTGGTGGTACGATCATTAATCCTGTTGCGAAAGTTCATGCAAGAGGATTTAACGTAGCCAATAATCTTTATTCATCCTCCACCGGATTTCTTGGAGCAACAGGTTTTGGTTCTAATGATGTAACTGCTCAGCCTACCAATGAAAAATGGGGCATTCATACATTCGTTAATGGCGCAGTTGGAACTCAGCATGGGATATTTGCAGAGCCGGGTACTACCGCAGCTGTCAACACCGGTCTGTTTGGTAGAGTAAGCACAGCGCCTGCAGGCGGACAATCATTTGCTCTTTTTGCATTTGATCCTATAAATACAGCTGCCACATGGGCCGCTTCGATCCGTGGTCGTCTTCAGTACCAGGATGGAAATCAGGGTCTCAATAAGATATTGGTAAGTGATGCAACAGGTAATGCCAGTTGGCAAACATTGGCAGGAGGCGGAGCTGTATCAGGAAGCGGTACATTGAATTTTATTCCAAAATGGACACCGGATGGTGTTACATTAGGCAATTCATTGATGTTTGATAATGGTACAAACATTGGCTTAGGTACAATAGCCCCTACACATCGTTTCACTGTTTCTCATGGTGGTGCCACAGGTATAAGTGTTCGTTCTACTGCAAGTTTTTCTGTTGTGGATATTGATGGATTCACTGGTGATGCTGCCCTGCGCTTTGGAAATAATGGCGTAAATCAGTGGAATACCCGCAACCGTCCTGCTGATAATTATTATGAAATATTTGAATTAGGTGGTGGCGGTAGCCGGGTGGTTATACAGGATGGTACTGGTAATGTAGGTATCGGTGCAACTGTTGCTCCTTCTTACAGATTAGATGTTGAACATGGTGGTGCAACAGGTATCCGCAGCCTTTCCACAGCCAGTTTCTCTGTTGTGGATATTGATGGATTCACCGGTGATGCAGCACTTCGGTTTCAAAAACAAGGCACAGGCATGTGGAATACACGTAACCGCCCTGCTGATGATTACTATGAAATATTTGAATTAGGTGGCGGTGGTAGCCGTGTAGTTATACAGGATGGTACTGGTAATGTTGGTATTGGAGCCACTGTATCTCCTTCGTATAAATTAGATGTCGAAAGTAGTGGCAGTTCAGGTATCCGCAACAAATCCACCGCCACTTTTACAGTGGTGGATATTGATGCATTTAATGGTGATGCTGCTTTACGTTTTGCAAGAAATGGTGTTAACCAGTGGAATACCCGTAACCGTCCTGCTGATGATTACTATGAAATATTTGAATTAGGTGGTGGTGGCAGCCGTGTGGTTATACAGGATGGTACTGGTAACATGGGTGTTGGTGAAACAACCAACCCTACCTACAGGTTGGATGTATTGCACGGCGGTGCAACAGGTATCCGCAGCCGTTCTTCTGCTACTTTCTCACTAGTTGATATAGATGGTTTCAATGGTGATGCTGCTTTGCGTTTTGCAAGAGCTGGTGTTAACCAGTGGAATATCCGCAACAATCCTGCTAACGACGACCTCCAGTTCTTTGAACTCGGTGGCGGCGGTGAAAGGATGAGGATTGAAAACACTACCGGAAGAGTTTGGGTAGACGGTGACCTTCATGTAGATGGTACTTTATCCAAAACTGCCGGGGCATTTAAAATTGACCATCCGTTGGATCCTGAAAACAAATATCTGTGGCACAGTTTTGTAGAAAGCCCTGATATGATGAATATTTACAATGGTAACATCGTTACAGATGCTTCAGGTAAAGCAACAGTTCAACTTCCTGATTATTTTGAAGCATTGAATATGGAATTCCGTTACCAGTTGACTGTTATAGGTACTTTTGCCCAGGCAATCATCAACAAAGAAGTCAGCAATAATAAATTTGAAATCGCAACCAATCAGCCTAATGTAAAAGTAAGCTGGCAGGTTACTGGTATCCGTCATGATGCTTATGCTGAAAAAAATCGTATACCTAATACAGTAGAGAAAGAAGCTCAGAATAAAGGTAAATACCTGACTCCTGAAGCATTTAACCAGCCTAAATCAAAAGGCATTGGTTATGATAAAACGGTTAATGAGGTTTCATCTATTAATTATACTGCTCCGGTTAGTGCCGATAAAGTTGCTCCGGCCACAACCGGCGGCAGTCTTGATCAAGCGGCAATTGTACCACCAGTTGTTCAGAAAGTTGATAACAGTGGTAGTGTTGCCAATGTTGAACCTGCTAAAGCTGTTGTAAAAACTCTTGATGTCAGCGGAAGTGTTATGCAAACTGAAGCTAATAAGCCTTCAACTAAGAAGGTAGATGTTTCAGGCAGTGTTTCTGACGACATGCAGAAGCCGGCTATCAAAACACAGGAACCCAAAGCCGACAAAACAATCGAACCTGCAAAACAAGTTAAGGAAGTACTTCCTGCTATTTTGAAAGGTTCATCAATGGATCCTGATGCCAAGCCGGTAATGCCTGCTGTAAAAACTCCGGATGTAACAGTGCCTGCTCAAAATTCAGGTAATACACAGCCCGCAGCTGAGCAAAAGCAAGTATCCAAAGAAAACAATACAGTTCCATCTTCTACCGTACCAGCGAAGAAGGATTAATCAGCACAGATTAAAACCATATAAGAACAGAACAAGAAGGCCCCGGCAGGGCCTTCTTTTCATTTACCCTCACCCCACCTCACCCCTTTAAGCTATTCGTTAATAAACGAAATAGATTTTCAAATTCCCCTCTCCATGTGGAGAGGGGAATTTGAGGATACCGTTCGTTCTGAAAAATCATGCTTGTTGGGGTGAGGTTAAAAAAAGAGAAGACCAAACCGGTCTTCTCTTCCAAATCAGTCAATGAATTTATTTTATTATCCCTTTGGCTTTGTTGGAGCCTTGACAGGTGTTTTTGTTCCTCCTTTCAGGTTCTTGTCACAAACATCAAGGTTTAATTTAGCCCCGGCAAAATCCGGGTATAATTTCAATGCCTGTTGAAAATCGATTTTGGCACCCGCAAAATTTTTGGCATCCATTTTTAATACGCCTAAAAGGTTGGCTGCTGCAGCATCTACCGGCACTGTTTGCTGACTGCCATCGGCCATGGTGAAAATAACGCCGATCCTTTTACTGCTTGTATCTGCGAGCGCAGCCCTTGCAGAGGCTTCACATTCAGCTGTACGTTTTAGCTGGTACTGGCAAATCCCCAACCTGTAAATATGATATGGATTTTTGGTTTTGGGAACCACCTTTTCATAAAGTTCGGTGGCAGTTTTGGGATCGCCGAGCTCATCATAACATTCGGCAGCACGGGCCATGGCAATCACATTCTCCGGCGCAGCTTTGTACACTTCTTCAGACAACAGCAATGAGCTGTAATAAGATTTGACATTAAAATACAACATAGACAAAGTATCCTTATAAGATAAGTTATTGTCTGTAACGATGTAGTTCTGCAATGCATTGATAGCGGCATTGGCATCATTATAGGCCAGCGCCTGCTTATATACTTTCAAATAATGTTTTTGCAGGGTAGCGTTGTCCTGTGCAGTTGCGCCGGAAACGATCAATAAACCAAGCAATACGGGGATCAATTTTTTCATTATAGTAAATTTTTGATTAGTGGATAAAAATAGGAGTTCCTGCTTGGATTATGAAGCATTTCATCCATCTAAATTATAATTTGCAGTATGAACCTGAAGATAATACCCGGGGTGCTTTTACTGGCGATGAGCTTACCCGCAAGGGCACAGCAGGAGGATTCGCTGGATACAGAAAGACTGGCAAAAATGGTGAGCCTTAGCGAAGTGCTCATAAGAACTGATATTAATGTGGCCCGTTTTATTGACCAGGTAAAAAATGATACTACTTTTTATAAAGCATTCCGCAATTTACACGTCCTGGGTTTCTCTGCCTGGAACGATATCCGTGTAAAAGATAAAAACGGTAAGATAAAAGCCTCCCTGCAAAGCAAAACAAAACAAACCCGCCACAACGGATGCCGGACCATGCAGGTACTGGATGAAAACAGTACCGGTGATTTTTATTCGCACGACAGCAGTTATAATTATTACACTGCAGAGTTATATGCCGGGCTGTTTTTTACAAAAGGAGTGGTTTGCGGTGAAACCAATATTGTCAAAGGCATTGATTTTAATCCCCGTTCGGTAAGTGGTATGGAAAAACGCAAGCAACAGCTTAAGATGCTTTTTTTTAACCCGGGTAAAAAAATTCCGGGTATTCCTTTCATCGGGGATAAGATCGATATTTTTGACCCGGACCGGGCAAAGTATTACGACTTCCTGATCGATTATGGAGATTATGATGGTCAATCCTGCTATATCTTTTCCATTAAGGTAAAAAATGATTTAAGCGGGGGAGAAAAAAATAAAATTGTTATTGACAGCATGATCACCTGGTTTAATCCCCGGACGATGGAAGTGATGGCCCGTAATTATGACATGAGTTATGATGCAGGTGTTTATGATTTTGATGTTCACATGGAAGTGCAGATGACAAAATTCGGTAACTATCTTGTTCCCCGGCTGCTTCGCTATATCGGTAACTGGGATGTGATCTTAAAGAAAAGAGAGAGGGGGATGTTTACTGCAACATTGTTTGACTTTAGTGAGTGAGGTCAGATGTCAGCAGTCATAAGAAGTGAACAATGTCAGGCCTCCGATCTCAGATCTCAGACCTCTGACTTCCGTATTTTCTCCATTTCTCAATCACTTGTTCCATATCCGCCGGCAATGCTGCTTCAAAAAACATTTCTTTGCCAGATGTTGGATGTATAAAACCCAATGTTTTTGCATGCAGGGCCTGACGCTGGCATATCTGAAAACAATTGTCAACAAATTGCTTGTATTTGGTATACACAGTTCCTTTTACAATTTTATCGCCACCATAAAAATCATCATTGAATAAAGGGTGACCGATATATTTCATATGAACTCTTATCTGGTGTGTACGGCCGGTCTCCAGCACACATTCCACTACCGTTACATATCCAAACCTTTCCAAAACCTTATAATGAGTAATAGCATCTTTTCCATGATCGCCTTCCGGGTATGCTTCAAATAATTTCCTGAACCGCAGGTGACGGCCCACATGAGCTTTAATGGTACCGGTATCATTTTCCATATCACCCCATACCAATGCCACATATTGCCGTTTTACGGTATGATCAAAAAATTGTTTGGCCAAATGCCGCATGGCTTTATCCGTTTTTGCCAATACCAAAAGGCCCGTGGTATTTTTATCGATACGGTGAACAAGGCCAAACCTGGGCAATACATCTTCTGAAATCCCAGGTCTTTGTTGTTGCAGGTACCAGGCTATCCCATTCAATAAAGTTCCAGAATAATTACCGCTGCCGGGATGCACCACCATGCCTGCCGGTTTGTTGATGATCATAAGGTCTTCATCTTCGTACACAATGTTCAACTCCATTTTTTCGGGAACAACATCTGTTTCCTCGGGGCTCATGTCCGAATAGATGATGATAGAATCCAGCGGCTTTATTTTGTAATTGGATCGTATTTCTTTTCCATTCACCATCACCAAACCCAGGTTGATAGCCTGCTGAAGTTTGTTCCGGGTGGCGCCTTCTATGCGGTTGGCCAGGAATTTATCTATTCGAAGGGGTTCCTGTCCTTTATCAATAGTAATGCTGAACCGTTCATACAGTTCATCATTACTGTCCAGTATTTCCGGGTCCGGCTGTGGTAATTCGTCTTTCATATACATTATTCATAACAAAGATACCGGATGTGTGCTTAGTCGTAATTTTGCTGTCTTACATGACAAAGCAGCAAATCATATTCAAAGACCTCGCTTTACTGGATTATCAAACGGCATGGGATTACCAGGAGAAGTTACTGCAGGAGAATGTGCGGAGGAAGTCAGAAGTCAGAAGTCAGAAGTCAGAAGGACTCACTAATATTGAGGACTCTCCCCACTCCCCACTTACCACTAGCCACTACCTTCTCTTCACCGAACATCCTCCTGTTTACACATTGGGAAAAAGCGGCAATAAAGAAAATGTTTTATTGGATGATGATGCACTGAAAGAAAAAGACATCCAGTTTTTTAATACCAACCGTGGCGGAGATATTACTTTTCATGGACCCGGCCAGATCGTTGGTTACCCGATCCTTGACCTGGAAAAATTTGAGACTGATATTGGTAAATACCTGCGCAACCTCGAAGAAGTGATCATTCTCACCATGGCTGAATATGGTATTCAAGGAGAACGTTCAGCGGGAGAAACAGGTGTATGGATCGAACCGGCTGTGCCGGGCAGGGAAAGGAAGATTTGTGCCATCGGTGTTCGCTGCAGCCGCTGGATCACGATGCATGGGTTTGCCTTCAATGTGAATACAGAGCTTTCCTATTTCAATCATATTATTCCCTGCGGGATCGTCAACAAACAGGTTACTTCATTGGAAAAAGAATTAGGATACCAGGTAAATATGCAGGAAGTAAAAGAAAAAGTAAAACAGAATTTCGAAAAAGTATTTGAAGCGGCGTTGCGGTCAGAAATCTTTTTCTAAGTAAAATTTGTGTTTTTCCAGCAATTTCCCATTTTCATACAGTTCAAACCTGAACCATCCTGCATGATAGAAATTGGTCTTGTCGATCTTAAAATCTTTTTCCTTGATCTCTTTTAATTCAAACAGGAAGACACCGGTCTCTTCAAAGAATTTTATAGAATATTTTTTTGATTTTTCATCATCGGGCAGGTTGATACGGACATAGCCGTCCCTGCTTGTAAATACATGTAAGGAAGGAGTGAATGCAGTAGTTTGTGGTTTGGTATAATTGGGATTGGGCGTAGCCGAAGAATCGCCCCATTGCAAATTATCGATCTTAATGATCGTTGGTCTGGCCGGAATGATCACCATTTTACCATTTACAATAATTGTATCAGGCTTTCCTGCTCCGGCAATTTTACGGGCAGTATCCAGTACGGGTTTTTTAGCGGCGCTAAACAGGTAAACACCTTTGTCGAGTAAAATAAAAAGCCGGTAAAACATGTGGTCATTCGTGGCTTTTACATCCATAAACCCGTTTTGAATGGCTGTCGGGTCAGGGACAGTCAGAATGGTTTTATATAAACTAAGACTGTCAAATGATCGCTGGATCCCGATCTGTTTGATGTTGGGATAATTATTGACCCACCCGATAATGATCCGGTTATTACCTGCATTTTTTAAGGTGAAACGGGGAAGAGTATCCTGTGCATACAGTGAACTGAATGCAGTGGTAGAAAAGAGCAGGAATGACAGGAGCAGTTTTTTCATTTTATTAAAACGGGAAAGGATCTGGAACATTATACAGGCTAAAGCAAAGATAGGGGAGCAACAGAAAAAACTTAAAATATTAACGTTCCCTTGTTCAGTGAATCGTTGCCCTGGAGTCCGCCGCTGTGAATAACCAGCAGCCTGCTGCCCGGTGGAAAATAACCCGTGGCTACCAGGTCATGGATGGCATAAAATAATTTCCCGGTATAAACAAAATCGGATGGTATGGATGTTGACCCGTAAAACTCATTCATGAAACGGATCAACTCAGGTTTGAATTTTGCATAACCGCCGAAATGGTAATCATGAATAATTGTAAAAGCTTTGTGTTCGAGTGGCAGCAATGAATTAATATTTTCTTCGATCGCTGAATTATTCTTAAGCACACTCACCCCGATCATTTTAATTGTTTCCTTACAATCCATCAGCAAACCTGCTGTCATGGTGCCGGTGCCACAGGCACTGCAGATATGCGAATAATCATCTTCATTGAAAAATTCATGTATGGTTGCTGCTCCTTCAGCTCCTTTTATACCATATCCGCCTTCATTGATAACATAACAAGTATCCGTTATAAGGCTTTCGGGAATTCTCTTTTCTTTATAATCTTCCCGGCTGGTGAAGATAAGTCTCATACCCATCGACCGGGCTTGCTGCAACGTTGAAGAAAGCACCCCAGGCTCTTCTCCGCGAATGATACCGACGGATTGCAGGTCATATGACCGGCATAGAGCTGCTGTTGCTATAATGTGATTGGACCATGCACCTCCGAATGTTATTATCGTTTTTTTATTCAATCCTATTGCATCTTCGAGGTAATACCGGAGCTTGAACCACTTGTTACCCGAGATCACCGGATCTATCCTGTCTAACCGGAGTACATCCACATCAACTTTTTTAGATGTAAAAAGCGGCAACGACAGATGATCTGTTGTGATAGTATGTAAATGAATATATTCCATTATAAAATAGAAAAATCAGCTTGGCGAATTTACTTTAATTTCGGGCCGCTCAGAAAGGAGTCCTTCGGACAATTTTGAAATAGAAATGAAACCAACTCTTGTCATATTAGCTGCCGGTATGGCTTCCCGCTATGGAAGTATGAAACAGGTGCAGGGCTTTGGCCCCGGGAATGAAACCATAATGGATTATTCCATTTACGATGCGATCCGTGCAGGCTTCGGGAAAGTGGTGTTTATCATCCGTAAAAACTTTGCGGATGATTTTAAAAAAATATTCGAACCCAAACTAAAGAACCGTATTGCTTTTGATTATGTGTTCCAGGAAATGGATATGTTCATGAATGGATATGGAGTGCCGGCAGAAAGAACAAAACCATGGGGAACAGCACATGCGGTGCTTTGTGCAAGAGATGTTGTAAAGGAACCCTTTGCCGTTATTAACGCCGATGATTTTTATGGCCGGGATGCTTTTAATAAAGCATATAACTTCCTGGTAAAGGATTGCAGCGAAAAACTCTATTGCATCATCGGGTATGAGCTGATCAAAACCTTATCCGAGCATGGCTCGGTGAGCCGTGGTGTTTGCGAAGTGGACCAGGATGGTTTCTTAGTTGATATCAATGAAAGAACCAATATTTATAAAGAAGGCAACAAGATCGCCTATGAAGAAAATGGGGAGAGACACGAAGTGTCTTCTGCTTCAAAAGTGTCCATGAACTTCTGGTGTTTTGATCGATCAGTTTTTGACCTAACTGAGAAAATGTTCCATGATTTCCTGGAGAAAAATATCAGTAACCTCAAGTCAGAATTTTTTATCCCGATCATCGGTGACCAGTTCATCAAAAAAGGTTTGGGTAAGATCAAAGTGATCCCAACATCTTCTCAATGGTTTGGTGTGACCTATAAAGAGGATGCGCCGGGAGTTGAAAAGAGTTTAAATGATTTAATAAAGAAAGGGGAGTACCCGGAGAAACTTTGGACTTGAAGCACTGATCAAGTCATCTAAAATGAAAAAGCTATTCATCAGTGACGAATAGCTTGTTTTTTTTATAGGGAATATTTTTAATTCACTTTTACCATAAACACATAGTCCTGGATTTTTTTTACCTGTTGTGTTCTGTCAAGCCCCCTGATGCCTGAAACGGCAGTAAGCTTTACACTGCGGTAAGCAGTATCCTTTTTCATTTCTTCCAGTGCCTGATAAATATATTTTGAATGTATGGCGAATACAAAACCTTCCGTATTTGTCTGCCGGCCATTTAAAATTCCAATTACTTCGCCATTATGGTTCAGGATCGGGCTGCCGCTGTTTCCCCGGTTGGCAGCAATCTCAATCTGGCAACTCAGCGTGTCGCCATTATAACCTGTTTTTGCACTCAGGTATCCCTGTCCATAAACAATCTCATTTCGCGGATATCCCAATGTAAAAATAGGTTCGGCAAGGTCACTGGAATTTTTATTGATTGCATAAGGCATAATGCCGGTAGTTTTGAAATTGTCATCTTCAATCTTAAGGATGGCAATATCTTTTTTGGAATCAACATATACAGCACGGGCATTGAAATCATCTCCGTTACTGTTTTCTACTGCAATATTTTTGGCGCCCATTATAACGTGTGCATTCGTGACCAGGTAACCTTTGGCGTCAATCATAAAACTGGTGCCGCCCGTGGTGTAGTTTATTACAGGTACATTGACTTTGTTCTTAACAGTGTTCAGATCCTGTCTTAGCTGGTTGGTCTTCTTTTCCTGCTCTTTCAGTTTGCTGTTAAGTTTTTCAAATTCAGCAGGGGAAGTTTTTGGAGATAAAGACCAAACCAATACACTGATAGCAATAGCTGTAATGCCTGCGATAGATGCTGCAATGGCCGTCACTCTTCTATATCGTTTCCACAGGTAAACTACCCTGGCTTTCCCGGTCAGTTTTGCCGAATTGATCTTTCCCTGTTCGGCAAGATGAATATGGGTATCATGCAAGGCTGATTTGAATTTCTTCCACTCACCGAAGCGGTTCATTTGCTGTAAGAACAAGGTATGTTCAACAACCAACTGGTCAACTTCAGGATTGGTCTTGCGGAGGTTTTCAAAATACAGTCTTTCGTCCGGGTTCATTTCACCCCGGATGTATTTTTCAACGGCGTCTAAAATTTTTATATCATCCATCACTGTTCCCGTTTTTATAATGGGTAAAAAATATTTTTTTCAGTCTCATCAGGCATTTATACTTCTGGTTCTTGGCATTATCAGCATTGGTATAGCCAAAATTCACCGCGATGACCTGCATATTCTGTTTTTGCAAATAATAAGCTTCCAAAAGACTTTTGCAGGGCTCACCCAGGCTGCCGATCGCCTTATCCATCATTTCAAATTCACTGTTCCGCTTTTCATGTTCTTCAATTTCTTCTTCCACCGGCACGGACAATTCAAGACTTTCTACCGGGGGTGAAAAACGATTGAGTTGTTGCAACCGTTTGAGCCATAAACGCCGGCAGACCGAATACATATATGTCTTGATCTGGCAGTTCAGTTCAAAATTTCCCGATCTTGCCTTTTCATAAAGAACTATCATAGCCTCCTGGAAAACATCTTTCGCATCATCTGCCGAGCCGTTGTTGTTGATCACCAGGCTTTGGATCATATTGAAATTATCCCGGTAAATGGCTTCAATGGCTTTTTTATCACTGGCAGCTAATCCTTCCAACAGGGCTTTTTCGTTAATCTCTGGTTTCACAGTTCCGTTATTTAATACCGGATTTTAAAAATAGTAACCCCGGCCCGAAAAAAAAATTTAAAATAACCGGGTTACCTTTTGCATTTTGGGGTATAAACCTCGAAATATTTCAAACAATCACAAAAAAATCACAACAAATGAAAAAATTCCTTGCAATTGCAGTTATTGCTGCTTCAATGGTTGCTTGTGGCAACAAAGGCGACAAAAAAGTTGACGAAACAAAGACCAGCGACACTACAAAGGTAATTACAACAGACACAGCAACTGTAATTACAGACACAACTGTTAAAACTACTATTACTACAGACACAGTTAAGCACAATTAATTTATTAACCGGTTAGCCGGGTTGCTTGTATTAATAACTGGTTTATTAAGATTTTCATATGGCAAGCAATCGTTAGAGGCCGTCCTGTTCTCAGGAGGGCTTTTTTATTTACAGGTCAACCAGCAGCATCGCATTGCAATCAAAATACATTAGCCTTTCCCCTTTTTTAAAGCTACCTTTGGCCCCTCTTTATCCACCGAAGCTTTAAGCGCAGGTGGGTTATCAATCAATAAAGTCAATCTAATCAGTGAACACATTTGAATCGTTGGGTATTGAAGAAGGCCTGCTTACCTCTATTAAATCCTTAGGTTTTACACAGCCAACTCCCATCCAGGAGAAAGCGATCCCGGTTTTGTTACAAGGGACCAAAGATTTTATCGGTCTGGCTCAAACCGGTACCGGCAAGACAGCCGCCTTTGGGTTACCTCTTTTACAACTTATCAATAAAGATGAACGTTACCCGCAAGCCTTGATCGTTTGTCCGACCAGGGAATTATGTCTTCAGATCACAAGCGACCTGAATACATTTAAGAATAAAAAAGAACATGTGGCAGTAACTGCCGTTTATGGAGGCACATCCATCAGCATGCAGATAAGAGATCTGAAAAAAGGAACGCATATCGTAGTAGCTACCCCGGGCCGTTTGATCGACCTGATAGAAAGAAAAGCTATTAACCTGGAAAAGATCCATTACGTAGTATTGGATGAAGCGGATGAAATGCTGAACATGGGATTTAAAGATGATATTGAATTCATTTTAAAAAATACACCCAACCGCCAAAGCACCTGGTTATTCAGTGCTACGATGCCGGTCCAGATCAGGCAGGTGAGCAAAAGGTATATGGATAAACCTTTTGAAGTTACTATTGGAAAATCCAATGCAGGAGCCGACAATATCGATCACCAGTATTATGCCACCCAGCATCATAACAGGTATGAAGTTTTAAAACGTATCATTGATTTTAACCCGGGCATTTATGGGATCGTGTTTGCCCGTACAAAAGCTGACACGCAGGATATTGCTGAGCGGTTAACAAGAGAAGGTTATGATATTGATGCCATACATGGCGACCTGACACAACAGCAAAGAGATAAAGTGATGGGTTTATTCCGGGACAAAAGTATCCAGCTATTAATAGCAACCGACGTGGCAGCAAGAGGAATTGATGTAACGGGTATCTCGCATATTATTAATTATGAGCTTCCCGATGATGTAGAAGTATACACACACAGGAGTGGCCGTACAGGCCGTGCAGGCAAAAGCGGTATCTCTGTTTCCATTGTAACACCGAAAGAAATTTACCGGCTTCGTCAAATAGAAAGAATATTAAATGCCAGGGTCCACAAAATGGATGTGCCCACCGGTAAAGATGTTTGCCGTAAACAATTTTTTCATTTCATAGATAAAATGCTGCAGGCAGATATCAGTCATGGACAATATGAGACTTATTTGCCCATGCTGAAAGAAAAATTCGGTGAGATAGAAAAAGAAGAAATATTGCAAAGGGTTGCTGCATTGGAGTTTGACCGTTTCCTGAAGTATTATGAAAATGCTGCAGACCTGAATATGCGAAGCGATGACAGGAGACCGGAAAAGAGAGGAGAAAGGACGGAGAGACCTTCAAGAGACAGGGACAAAGATACAAGCGGAAGAAGCTTTGGTGGTGGCAAGGGTTTCCAGCGGTTATTTGTAAACCTGGGGACAAAAGACGGTTTTTACAAGGCCAGTTTTTTACAGTTCATTCTTGATATGAGTGATCTGAAAAAAGAAGTGCTGGGCAAGATTGATATGAAGGAAATGACCAGTTGGATCGAAATTGAGCCATCTGCCGGTAAAAAGATGATAAAAGCTATTGACGGGAAGAACTACCGGGGCCGTAAGATCAGGATGAATGACGCCAATACCGGCGGGGTCAGAAAATAAATGGACAAGAAATTGGATTTAACGAAATGAAAAATTAGATTTGTCACATGACTTTTACAAACGCATACCGGGGTTATTATTACTACTTAATTAAAAGTGGGCCGGAATGCTTTTGTTGATAGAAACAAAGAACAACTAAGAATCAACATAAAGAAAGTCCCGGCCAGGTTGGTCGGGATTTTCTTATTAATGGCAATTAATATTTATTATATGGCTAATCAAAAAGAAGAAATGGAAAAAACCGGAAAAAAAGTAATAACCATTATTGGAGTGGGATTGATCGGCGGTTCACTGGCTATCCGTTTGCATGAAAAAAAATTAGCTTCAAAGATAATTGGCGTGGATACTAATGATGCCCATGCAAAGAAAGCAATGGAACTGGAACTGGTGGATGAAATATTGCCGATCGGTGAAGCCATTGAACAATCGGATGTGATCGTGTTGGCCATTCCTGTTGACAAGCTGGTGAATTTATTGCCTTCAGTTTTGGATAAAATCACTAACCAGGTTGTTCTGGACCTGGGTTCCACCAAGAGACTGTTGATCGAGACCATTAAAAACCATCCGAAGCGGGGAAGATATGTTGCCACCCACCCCATGTGGGGAACGGAATACAGCGGCCCGGAGTCGGCTGTAAGAAATGCATTTGAAAACAAAGCAGTCGTTATTTGTAATGCAGAAGAAAGTGATGCAGATGCATTGGATTGGGTAAAAGCGATGTATAAAAAGATCGGCATGCATATTTTAGAAATGGATGCAGCAGCTCATGATCTGCATGCAGCATATGTCAGTCATATCTCACATATCACTTCTTTTGCACTGGCGAATACCGTGCTGGAAAAAGAAAAAGAGGACCAGGCCATTTTTGAAATGGCGAGTTCGGGATTTGAAAGTACGGTGCGTTTGGCCAAAAGTCATCCATCTATGTGGGTGCCTATCTTTATGCAGAATAAGGAAAGTGTGCTGGATGTATTGAAAGAACATATCGCACAATTAATGCGGTTCAAAGAGAGTATTGAAAAAGATGACAATGAATATCTGAAGAGATTGATCGATGAGGCGAACAAGATAAAGAGGATTTTAAAATAGCTGCCTCACCATGGGAATAAGAAATAAAGAATAAGATCCCGATAGCTATCGGGAAAGAAATGAGAAAGTAGCCCCGGGTTTTAGCCCGGGGGGATAGATGAATGAAATGTTTTCGGAACCCCGAAGGGGTTCAATTTGCAATAGAACAGTGAATAAGAAAATTTGAAAAGAAAAGCTGAGTGATCGAAAATGCTGAATAGAATTACCGAACGATGAAGTGTGATTAATTTATTCTCTTCCACTGGAAGAAAATAAATTAACAGACCTTCGGTCACAACGAAGATGACCAAAGAACAGAACGATGACAACATAAAAATTTATCTTTACAATATGCAGGCAACAGAACAGTCAACAAAAGAATTAGTGCAATCAACATGGGCCAAACGTCCGCTCATCATCAGCGGGCCATGCAGTGCGGAAACAGAGGAGCAGGTATTGGAAACCGCAAAGCGATTGGCTGCCACCGGAAGGGTGGATATGCTCAGGGCGGGCATCTGGAAACCCAGGACCAAACCCGGCATGTTTGAAGGTGTCGGTGTCGATGGATTACCCTGGTTGCAAAAAGCAAAAAAAATAACCGGCCTGCCCGTAACTGTGGAAGTGGCAACGGGCAAACAAGTGGAAGATGCATTGAAGTTTGGTATAGATGTTTTTTGGATCGGCGCCAGGACAACCGTCAATCCATTCAGTGTACAGGAACTTGCGGATGCATTACGAGGTACCGATGTACCGGTGCTGATCAAAAATCCGATCAACCCTGATCTTGAATTGTGGACCGGCGCTGTAGAAAGAATAGCGAGGGCAGGAGTGAAGCAGATCGGTTTGATACATCGCGGCTTTTCTTCTTATGGCAATACCGAATACCGCAATGCTCCCATGTGGCACCTGGCGATCGAAATGAAACTGAAGCATCCCGATATGCTGATGATAAATGATCCATCGCATATTTGCGGCCGCCGTGATATTTTATTGGAAGTGGCTCAAAAAGCGATCGACCTCGACTATGACGGTTTGATGATCGAAAGTCATATAGACCCCGATAATGCATGGAGCGATGCGAAGCAGCAGGTGACACCGGAGCGGTTAAAAGAAATGCTGGACAGTATCATCTGGCGGAAAGAAGACATTAACTCAGAAGAGTACCATGCGGCATTGGAAAAATTGCGCCAGCAGATCAATCACCTGGATGATGAGTTGATGCAGATACTGGGTCAGCGGATGAAGGCGGCAGAACAAATTGGTCAATACAAAAGAGACAACAACATTACCATTTTGCAAACCAGCCGCTGGAATGAGATCATTGAGCGGGCATTTATGAAAGGAGATAAACTCGGTTTGAGCAAAGAGTTCATCACCAAATATTTTGATGCGGTGCATATGGAGAGTATCAATCACCAGAAGAAGATCATGGATTCTTAGAGTGAATGGTGAATTGTGAATGGTGAATGTGCCCGGCTGCAGTGCTACTATCATCGTCCGTTCCCGCCACGGCGGGACACTTGTACTGAAGTAATTCTATTCAGCAAATGAAGAAGTTTTCTATACGATTTTTAATAGTTCTTCTTTTTGGGAGTGTTTTATTTTATTTCGGATGGAAAGGTTATCATAATTTCTTTTTTTCTGAAACTAATAAATCAATCACCTTAAGATTTCGGATGGTGGAGGATGCATGTGGTGGTTGTTTCCCTCCGTGGAATGTTGATAGTGTTTTTGACAAAGATGAAAAGTATCAAATTTTTTTTAAGAAAGACATGGAAGTTATTTATCAGGGCAAAGCATTGGAAGGGCAGTTAGGTAATATTGACGGGAATTGTGTTGTTTGTTCGAGGTTTTACATAACTGGAAAAGTAAGAAAGACGCTGAGTGGCAGGTATAAGTTAATGGCAGATATTTATACTTTCGTTAAGGATACTGCTTGTTGTAATAACTAAGAAATAAATGGGAAAGTATAATTATAAATTTTTCAATTCATCTACGGATTATTACCTGGCCGATGGCATCAGTCATTTGAAAAAAATAACTGACCCAAAAGCAACGGTGTTAATAACGGATGAGAATGTTTATAATGCCCATACAAAGCGATTCAAAGGATGGGATACGATCGTACTAAAGCCCGGCGAAGAATATAAAGTGCAGGCTACGGTGGATGCCGTGATTGAAAAGCTGATCGAAATGGAAGCTGACCGCAAAACAACATTGGTTGGCGTGGGCGGCGGCGTGATCACGGATATTACCGGTTATGTGGCTTCTGTTTATATGCGGGGTCTGCGTTTTGGTTTTGTTCCGACTTCTGTATTATCACTGGTTGATGCTTCGATAGGCGGTAAGAACGGTATTGATGTGGGGCTGTATAAAAATATGGTAGGTGTAATCCGTCAGCCGGCATTTATACTTCATGATATGGTTTTCCTGAACTCGT
>DATHDV010000045.1:0-2003 GCA_035318845.1 Chitinophagaceae bacterium | reverse complement strand
CACAACTGCACCAGTTGCGGGGCAGGGTAGGCAGGGGGGCGGAAAAAAGTTATTGCATACTTTTATCAGGCATAAAGTTGGGTAATATTGCCCGTGAACGCATCAGGATAATGACCACAACCAATGACGGGTTTCTGATAGCTGAAAAAGACCTGGAACTGCGGGGGCCGGGTGATATTGAAGGAACAAAGCAAAGCGGAGTATTAAACTTTAAACTGGCAAGTATAGTCCAAGACCGGCCATTGCTTGATATTGCAAGAAATATGGCAGCTTCGTTACTGGAATCCGACCCAGACCTTGATTCGGCCGGAAATTTGCGGTTAAAGAATTTCCTTCAGCAACCCAAACAAACAGTGGCGTGGAGTAAGATCTCATAAAACAGGTTTTACCTTTTCAGTAAGGATTTCATGGTGGGAAAAAAAATTACGATGAAGCGACATTTCTTAACAGAACTTTTCAATCTACTTCTGGCAATTATTGGTTACTTTAATAGAAATATTTTTACCCTGAAACGTATTTTCATTCTTTCCGCACTATTGATCCCGGCCCTGGCGGCCGTTGCCCAGAGTTATAATAATATTGAATTTATTGAAAACAGGGGCCAATGGGATAGCCGGGTAAAATATAAAGGCGATGTAAGTAACGGCGCTTTTTTTATCCGGGATGGGGGGATCACTGTACTGCAATACAACCCGGCAGATTTTGCCAATGCGATGACAGTGTTACATGGACCCAAGCCAGCTGGTATGACGGGAAATAATTTAATGGTCCGTACGCATGCTTACGATATAGATTTTTTGGGAGCATCAAAAGAAATAAGATCCCAGGCGGATAAACAGGTTGCCTCGTATAATAATTATTTCTATGGCAATGATCCATCTAAATGGGCCGGGGAATGCCCCATCTACCAGGCCATTACTTTGCAAAATGTTTATCCCAATGTGGATGTTCGTTATTATACTGATAACGGGTTTCTGAAATATGATATTATTGTAAAACCCGGCGGCGATGTATCTAAGATTGCACTGAAATACAATGGCGTTGACCAGGTTCAGACCCGCAAAGGTGAATTAGTGATCGGAACTTCGGTCGGTGAACTGAAAGAATCATCTCCTTTTACCTACCAGGCCGGGCTAACCGGGCGCAAAGAGATCAATTGTAAATATTCAGTGAAAAATAATGTGGTAAGGTTTGATGTAAAGAATTATGATCCCACTGCCACACTGATCATTGACCCTGTTATTGTTTTCTGTTCCTTTTCCGGAAGTTCAGCTGACAACTGGGGTTTTACTGCTACCTACGGTCCCGATGGCAGCTTGTATGGTGGAGGGATCGTTTTTAACACCGGCTTTCCCTATTCAACCGGTGCTTTTCAAACAAATTTCCAGGGAGGTGGTTTTGATATCGGCATTATTAAACTATCCTCCAACGGTTCAACCCGTGTATATGCAACTTATATTGGAGGATCGGGTCTTGAACAACCACATAGTTTGATTGTGGATCCGCAAGGTAACCTTGTACTGGCCGGACGCACCAATTCTGGCAACTATCCTATGACCAACCCGGGGCAGATCGGCACCGGTGGTGGATATGATATTGTGGTAACCAAGTTAAATGCATCCGGTACGGCGATCATCGGATCGAGGAAAATCGGTGGCAGTGGTGATGATGGTGTAAATATTTCTCCTTCCAGGGGCTTACAATCACTGCAAAGAAATTATGGTGATGATGGAAGAAGCGAAGTGATCCTTGACGGAGCAGGTAATATTTATGTAGCATCATCAACTCAATCAACTAATTTTCCCGTTACTGCCGGATGTTTTCAACCCACTTTTGGCGGCAGTACACAGGATGGAGTTCTTCTTAAATTAAATTCAACGCTTAGTACTTTATTATTTGCCAGTTATCTCGGTGGTTCGGGAAATGATGCGGCCTATGTTCTTTCCCTGGCGCCTAATGGCAATATTTTTGTTGCAGGCGGAACAGAAAGCGGTAACCTGCCG
>DATHDV010000044.1:0-7139 GCA_035318845.1 Chitinophagaceae bacterium | reverse complement strand
CGTTCGCTGCGAAGCAGCGGCGTCCCGATAGCTATCGGGATTGCGTTCCGTTGCCTCTTTGCGGGCTCTGCGTGAAATCAAAACCGGACACTACTTCTGGATGCTGAATTCTAGATTCTGGATTCCCGCCTCTGCGTTAAGAGTTGGTTTTACAAACTTTAAAAGCCAGCATCCAGAATCTAAAATTTAATGGTCCAGCCTTGTCATTAGTTCTCCATCGATCTTTTTGAACAAATGGAAGGGCTTATATACTCTCCAGTTATCAAGCTCCATCAACTCCACATACCTGTTCAAATGCGCATGCCTGAAATCGTACTGCGTTTGCTCCGGCATATTCAGGCAAACCACCCAGCCGTTCTGCTCAGTTACTTCTTCGTAGAGCTCTTCATAATACTCCTTACCATCACTGTGATAATTAAGTACGTTCTCTGCAATAAGAATGAATTTGAAAATGCCTTCTTTCATAAATTTTTCCAGTACCTCCCGCTTCAACTCCATAATATCATTCTCGATAGCATCATTCCACTCCCCGATCATTTCGATCACAGCATATTTTTCCTCGTAATCAGCCAGCAACACTTTCAGGTACAAAGTGCGGCTGCCAAAATCATCCCATTGCGGGTGGATATAATAATTGTAAACGGTCAGTGAGAATTCAAATTCGGAATAGGTTCTTCCGTAAAAAGGCGAAAGCTTGTCTTCTTCACTCGTATAAATATAACGCCAGTTATAAAAGGGTTCAATGTTTTGCATAATCCGTTCTCCGGTGCAAAGATAAGATAAGGTGAAAATTTGCATGCTGTCAGACAGGCAGACAAAATATAACGATTTGTAAATCTTGTTTTAGCAAATTGATCCTGTAGGCCTCTGTTAGCAAACAGCCCTTTTCATGCCAAAATTTTTGACTCCCCAAATAAAAAATTGTATTTTGTATCATCATAATTACCGCATCTTTTCTTCCACAATAAAAGAGGCATATGAATGTGGTTTGTCGTTTTGGATGTCTTGTGCTTTTCCTTCAATTATCACAAAAGGGGAATGGTCAATGTTTTATCCCTTCGGATAATGGGGATACCCTTATTCCCGTAATTAACAGACTGGTCACTACAAGCCCATTTGGAATTCCTAGTACTGACCAGCGAAGAACAATATACGAATCGGTAAACGTTGGTAATACATTATATATTGGAGGTGATTTCCAATACATAGGTCCAAACACTGGTACGGGTGTAATAATGAATGAAACCGGAACACAAGTCCTGACCTATAAAAAGTGGAGGATCAATGGACCTGTCTATGCGTCCATTCCTGATGGAAATGGAGGATATTATATCGGGGGACTTTTCACCAAAATAGGTGATAGCACTCGCTATAATATTGCACATATCGATCAGCAAGGTATTCCTATGAATTGGAAACCGGTTATTAATGATTTAGTTAAAGCTATGGCCTTGCTTAATGACACATTATATATAGGGGGAGGATTTACCACTGTTAATGGTATAACACGGAATGCCCTGGCAATGCTCAATAAGAATGTTGACACTTTATTCCCGTTGATAGCAGCGAATAATACCCTGCATGCAGGTACATTACTTCATACTTTTAAATTAGTCGACAATATTATATATGTTGGAGGTAAGTCTAATATTAACAATACAGTTGGCTCGGCATTTAAGATTTTTACCAATAATGGCGGGGCCTCCAACTTACCAGCAGCTTTTCAAATGGAAGATGTTTATTCGATTGATGTTAGTGCGGACAAGGGCAGGGTATATGTTGGCGGTCACGCCGGAGGCGGATTGGCCACAAGCAATGGTCTTTGCATGAATGCATATACCGGAGCAATATTATACAGGATGGATGTTGGGATACAAGGTAATCCAGGTTATGGGGCGATTTATCAAATAAAAACAATCGGGAGAAATGTATATGCAGGAGGCATTTTCAACTTTGGGACAATTAATGGTAATAACTTTAGTTACAAAGGACTGATAATCTTTGATACTTTATCAGGACAACTCAGGCCTTATTTAAATAATTGCAATGGTATCATTAGCTCAATTCATTCCAAAGCTGACAAAGTATATTTAAGCGGAGAGTTTACTTCCATTGGCGGAACCAATGTTTTCAATTTTGCAATATTTGATACAACACTTTTAACGGTTACTAATACTACATTACCTGTTTCCGATCAAATACATACAATAGCATTTACCGGCACACAAATGTTTGTTGGCGGGTCCTTCCATAGTGTTAATTGTTCTGCCCGAAGTGGTTTCGCTGCTTTTGATATTAACACGGGTGTCATAAGTTCGTGGGTACCCAATAGCTTTACCGTTTTTGAGGTGAATGATATGAAAGCAAAAGGGGATACAATCTTTATGGCCGGGAATTTCAACATAGGAAGTTTTGCAGCGGTAAATGCTATAACAGGTAATCGTTATACCTCCGCTCCAACCCTTGCGGATTATGGATATGATATATTTATTGACGATGACAGTCTTTATCTTGGCGGTGCAACAGGTCATTTCGGAAACAACAGACTTGTTAAGATCAGGATATCTACATTGACGGAAGTTGGAACCTGGAAACCAAATCCGCCTTTTGATGTAAAATCAATTCAAAAAAGAAACGGAAAGTTATATGTCCTTGGAGATACATACAGGATAAATATTTACAATGGGTATTTCTCTGAAATTAATCCCACATCCGGGACCGTACTTAGAACTACATACTTAGGTCCAAATGGTGGTTTTTCCTGGGTAAGTAGTGGGACGCTTGTTGGGAGCAAATTTTTCTTTTGTGGCGCCTTTAATAATGTTTATAATATTCCCAGAAGTAATTTTGCGGTGTTTGATGTAGATAGCTGGCAATTATCTCCTATCCTTGTTAACGTCTCTGGTTTTTCTCACAGCCGTATGGCTAATCAATCCGGGAAAGTTTATTTTTCCGCGACTTACGATTTTGTTAATAACAAACCTCACCATTACTTTTCAGTTATTGATACGACAGTAGGGGCTGTTTTCCCGGACAGGTTAAAATTAAATAATGATGACCCTTTTGGATATTCATTAGATGATAATAGTGAAAAATTAAACACTTTTCAAATCATAAATGATCAGCTTGTTTTATGTGGCGACTTCAGGAATGTCAATCAAAAAATGTATCCTACGATTGCTAAATTGCAAATGCTACCTGGCAATCCCCCTCCTTCTACTCCACCAGGAATAAACGGATCAAATATATTACAGTGTCCCAGTCAGAATAACCTGTATACAATTATCAATGCCGATCCTGATTTAAGATATGCATGGTTTTATTCCGGCAGTGATGTTACGATCCGAAAGAATGGCACTGACTCTGTTTTTCTTGATGCCGGTTCATTTGCTACGCCAGGCCAACTTAAAGTAATAGCACTGAACGAATGCGGAAAAAGTGATACTGCATTCCTGAATATTTCAATTAACACTCTTGAACCCACGATTAATGCGTCCAGCCTGGTGCTTGTCCGTAGATCAGATACATCAGCAACAGTCCGTTTCACACCTGGAAATGGTGCCAGGAGAATTGTTGTTGCTAGAGCGCTTACTGCAATTACTGACTTACCCCAGGATTCCCAGGAGTACATTGCCGATAGTAGTTTTGGAAATGGATCCAACCTTGGGAACAATACATTTGTAATTTATAAGGGCACTGGTGATTCAGCAAATCTAAAGGGATTGTCCCCCGAAACAATCTATTATGTAACGGTCTTTGAGTTCAATGGGATAAATGCCAATACAAATTACCTGACAACGGGTAATCCATCCATAAACTTCACCACATTGGCCATACGACCAACTATTCAGCCAGGCAATCTTATTATCAACTTTATTACACAAACGAGCATAACAATTAATTGTACGCCGGGAAATGGTACAGGAAGACTCATAGTGGTTCGACCACTCTCTTCAGGTACCGTTACTCCCGTAAACGGGGTTGGCTATTCTGCATCCAGTATTTTTGGTAATGGCAGTGATCTTGGAAACAGTAATTTTGTTGTTTCCCTGGGTTCTGTGCCGGTAACCGTTACCAATCTTCTGCCGGATACACAATATGGTATAACGCTTTTTGAATTCAATGGGACGGGTATTACCAGTAATTACCTCCTTACAAATTACCTATCAACTGGTGTAAGAACAATGGCAATAGAACCTACTGTTCAAGCCAGCAATATCCTTGTTTCAGCTATTACAAATAATTCCTGTACCGTCAACTGCACACCCGGGAATGGGCAATACAGGCTGGTTGTCATGCGAAGAGATAATCCTGTCATTTTTGTCCCTCAGGATTCGCTGATATATGGGGGAGGCAGTCAAAACATAGCTTTCGGAGCCGGACAAAATCTGGGTGATGTAACCTATGTACTCAATTATGCAACGCCCATATTTGTTACCAACCTGGCACCAAATACAGTATACCATATTGCTGCGTTTGAATTTAATGGTTTCGTTCCTTTCAATACCAATTACCTTACAACTTCCGTACCTACTGCATTCTTTTCAACTTCGTCAACGACCCCTACAGTACAGGCTAACAACCTATCTGTATCTAGTGTTACAACAACTACTGCGACTTCAACCTGTAATAGTGGCAATGGAACTAACCGGCTTTTTGTCATCAGGGCAGGGAGTCCGATAGTAAATAATCCGGTTGATGGTATTGAATATACAGCTAATTCTGCTTTCGGGTTAGGAAGCAATATAGGTAACAACACTTATGTATTGTCCAAACTACAACCTGTAAATATTACAGCTTTGAGCCCTAACACAACTTATTATATTAAGGTTTTTGAATACAATGGTGTAGGCCAATCCACCAGATACCTGATCCCGGCAGCGCCTTCCTTAAATTTTACCACCCAGGTTCAATTAGCACCAGAACCAACAATACCTGCTTCAAGTATTGTTGTAAATAATATTTCTGCAATCAATGCAACTATCAATTGTACAAGTGGAAATGGAGCAAATCGTCTTGTCGTAATCCGGGCAGGCACAACCCTCTCATCACTCCCTACTGATGGAATTGGTTATAATGCTAATACAATATTCGGTAATGGTAGTGATATTGGAGGTCAAACCTATGTTATATCAAATACAAGCACCCCGGTCACTGTAACTGGTCTCAATGCAAATACAGATTATACGGTTAGTATATTTGAATTTAATGGTGCAGGCGCAACAGCAAACTACCTGACCCTTAGTAACCCTATTTACACATTCCATACATTAGCCGCCGAACCCACTACTCAGTCAAGTAATATTATTATTAGCAATATTTCTGTAAATAGCGCCACAATCAATTGTACTAGTGGCAATGGAGCAAACCGCCTTGTGGTGATCCGTGCAGGGACATCGCTTACCGCTCAGCCTGCTGACGGCATTTCATATAATGCGAATACTGTTTTTGGTATTGGCAGTGATATTGGCAGCCAAACTTATGTCATTTCCAATACAAATACACCCGTGATAGTAACCGGCCTGTCTGCTAATTCAGACTTTACTGTCAGCATATTCGAGTTCAATGGCAGCGGAACCCTTACGAATTATTTAACTACAAATAATCCTATAAGTACCTTCCATACAATGGCCACTGAACCCACTACTCAAACTAGCAATATTGTTATTAGTAATATATCTGAAAACAGTGCCACCATTAATTGCACAAATGGGAACGGATCAAACCGGCTTGTAGTTATTCATGCAGGCACATCACTTACGGCTCAACCGGCTGATGGTACAGCATATATCGCAAATGCTATTTTTGGAGCCGGTACTGATATTGGCAATCAGACTTATGTTTTGTCCAATACAAATACCCCTGTAACTGTAACTGGACTAAGTGCCAATTCAGACTTTACTGTCAGCATATTTGAATTCAATGGCAGCGGGACCTATACAAATTACTTAACTATTAATAATCCCATAAGCACTTTCCATACAATGGCCGCTGAACCCACCACCCAAGTCAGCAATATTCTTATCAGTAATATATCTCAAACGAGTGCCACCATCAATTGCACAAATGGGAACGGTTCAAATCGGCTCGTGGTAATACGTGCAGGCACATCACTTACAAATCAACCAGTTGATGGCACTACATATAATGCAAATACAGTTTTTGGAACTGGTAGTGATATTGGTAATCAAACCTATGTTTTGTCCAATACAACTACACCTGTGATTGTAACCGGGCTGACTGCCAATTCGGATTATATTGTAAGCGGCTTTGAATTCAATGGCAATGGAAACAGCACGAATTATTTAGTACAAAATCCTCCGATTTCCATATTCAGAACAGATTTCATTACTGGTGTCATTGATCTGAATATGCCAGGAACCACAATAAATGTCTTCCCGAACCCGGTACACAATAACCAGGTTCAGATCACAATCAATACAAATAAACGAGGAAAATTTATTACTGAAATATTTTCGATAACCGGAGTTCGTCTGATTTTAAAAGAATCCCAAATTGTAAACAATTTCACTACTTATACATTTGATCTTTCTAAGATAACAGGGGATAATGTTTTGTTGATCAAGTGTAGCTTTCAAAAGAAAAATGGAGTATCAAAAATTGTTAAATTTTAAACCATCCACTATTTGATTAATGATTCGGCGGCCTTTTTAACGCTGCCATGTTTCAGAAGAAGTTCTTTTGCTTTTTCATAATCGGTCAGCCTGACCCGCTCCATGAGCATTTTGGTGCCCCGGTCGATCAGCTTATCGTTGGTCAGCTGCATATTCACCATTTTATTATCTTCTACCCTGCCCAATTGTAACATAACAGTAGTAGAGATCATATTCAACACCAGCTTTTGGGCGGTACCGCTTTTCATGCGGGTGCTGCCGGTAACAAATTCCGGACCCACAATAACTTCAACCGGGAAATCGGCTGCGGCGCTAACCGGTGAATCCGGGTTACAGGAAATGCTTCCTGTAATTATCCCTCTTTTTTTGCATTCTTCCAGCGCCCCGATAACATAGGGAGTTGTTCCGCTGGCTGCAATGCCGATAACAACATCTTTGTCTGTAACATTATATTCCTGCAGATCTTTCCAACCTTGTTCTTTATCATCTTCTGCAAATTCCACT
>DATHDV010000043.1:0-7178 GCA_035318845.1 Chitinophagaceae bacterium | reverse complement strand
GACAGCATGGTGGGTACTAACAATTCATCAACGAATTCCCCGACAGATGCACCGGTTGTTTTGATAAAAGGTACCCGGAAAGGAATTGCCATGACCACTGATTGCAACAGCCGCTATGTTTTTGCTGATCCGTATAAAGGAACAATGATAGCGGTGAGCGAGGCAGCAAGAAATATAGTTTGCAGCGGTGGCCAGCCATTGGGAGTAACAAACTGTTTGAATTTTGGCAATCCATTCGACCCGGAAGTATATTACCAGTTTGTTCATGCTATAAAAGGAATGGGTGAAGCCTGCAGGAAGTTTGATACTCCCGTAACCGGCGGTAATGTGAGTTTCTACAATCAAAATCCTGATGGCCCTGTTTATCCCACACCAACGATCGGGATGGTGGGCTTGCTGGAAGATATCAATGAAAAAATGACACTGGACTTTAAAGAAGAAGGAGACCTGATCTATTTGTTGGGTGTATCAACCAGTGATATCGGTTCTTCGCAATATCTCAGTAAGATCTGCGGCGTTGAATTCTCTCCCGCCCCGCATTTTGAACTGGAAGATGAATACAGGCTTCAGCGAATGGTTGAAAAGTTGATACAGGAAAAATTGATAAACTCTGCACATGATGTAAGTGAAGGAGGCCTGTTTGCCACTTTATGCGAAAGTGGTTTTAATAATGAACTTGGTTTTTCCATCATTACAAATGCAGTGGTAAGAAAAGATGCTTTTCTTTTTGGCGAAGGACAAAGCCGGGTCGTGGTTAGCATAGCATTGGATAAGGCGCAGCAGGTTGAATCTCTCCTTAAAGAATTCCCTTTTGAGAAGCTGGGTGTGGTAACCTCGGGCGAATTGGTCATTGACGGAGATTTCTGGGGAACGATCGACTGGTGGCAGGAAAAATATGATACAGCCATTGAAAATTATTTGTCAAAAGAAGAAGCCGGGTCGGCCTTAGGCCCCCTCTAAATCTCCCCGCAAGGGGGAGACTTGCTAACACACATAGCCAGCCTATCAAAAAGTCTTACTAATACGATCAAGTCTTATATGATGAAGAAAGAAAAAACAATATTATTAACCGGTGCTGCCGGCTTCATCGGAAGTTATCTTCTTGGATACCTGAACGGGAAAGGATATGAAAATATTATCATCGTTGATGATTTCAGCAGGGAAGATAAAAAAAACAACTATGAAACAAAAAAAATTATTGATAAAATTGAAAGAGAAATCTTATTTGATTGGCTAAAGAACAATGACCCAACAATTGATTTTGTCTTTCATCTTGGCGCCAGAACAGACACCACGGAGTTTGATTATTCGATCCATGAAAAACTGAATGTAGAATATTCAAAAAACATATGGAACTATTGTACTGATAAAAACATTCCGCTGGTTTATGCATCTTCTGCTGCTACTTATGGCGCAGGTGAACTTGGATATAAAGATGATCATAACATCGTTGAGAAATTACATCCTCTTAATCCTTATGGTATTTCTAAAAATGAATTTGATAAATGGGCACTTCGTCAAACGAACTGTCGCCCTGAGCTTGTCGAAGGGCAGGAATCAGGCTTCGACAAGCTCAGCCTGACAACCCCTCCTTTTTGGGCAGGACTAAAATTTTTTAATGTATATGGTCCGAATGAATATCACAAGGGAAGAATGGCCAGCATGATCTTTCATGGATTTAACCAGGTCCAATCTACAGGTAAAATAAAATTGTTTAAATCTCACAAACCGGAATATAAAGACGGCGAACAACTCCGTGATTTTATTTATGTGGAAGATGTCGCCAATGTTTGTTATTGGATGATGATCTCAATGGACAATAGACAATGGGCAATGGGCAACAATGGCATTTACAATCTTGGAACAGGCAAGGCAAGGACTTTTAACGACCTGGCAAATGCGACTTTTACTGCCATGGGAAAAGAAGCGGTGATCGAATATATCGACATGCCGGAAGATATCCGTGATAAATATCAATACTTCACCGAAGCGGATATGAATAAGCTTCGCAAAGCTGGGTTTACAAAGGAATTTTATACTCTTGAAAACGGAGTAAGTGATTATGTTATGAATTTCCTTATAGGGAAGAAATATTATTGATAAGAGATATTGCTTTATACAGTATTAAAGAAATTCCCGTTATTTTATTTTGATCTGGAAATTGTAAGATAAGAGTAACTCATTCCGTTTTCATCGTGTGCAAGGTGTAATGAGATATCTATCTTTTCACTACTGAACAACTGGTTAAAGTCAACCATAGCACCACTCTTCGTCCCATCTATGGTTGTAACCGGTGGGTCGTAACTCTTATTTAATGTGTAGCTCTGGCCGGAAGGCGAACTTACCACGCTGCCATTGACCTGGTCATATAATTCCCGATACTTTTTTTCAGCAGTTTGAAAGTCATAAGTAGGAAAATAAATAGTAAGCTCATAAGTTTCCCGTCTCACAACCCCATTTTTTGTTAAAAGCCTTTTATTTATTTGACTGCTGCTGCTTCCCGGCCAGGACAACACTGATTTATAATGCGAATTGCTTGTAATTACTCCATTACCCAAATCTGTACTTTCAGTTTTTATAAATTCACCTATATCAGTGGAGAAAAAAGTATATGCTTTATTAACGAGGGTATTTAAAAGGACAGGTTTTACTGTTCCATCTGAATTATAAGAAGAAACATATTGAGCATTTACAGAATTAGCACAGAACACTAAAATGAACCCGGTTGTACATCCAACAATTGCAGTTGATAAATATTTCATGATACGGAGTTTCTGAGTGAGGGTGCAATGTCGGTTTAATAAATGGCAAGTGAGTATTTATTATATACGTGATAATAATTACTTCAGCATTGTATATACCCATTAGAGAAGTTCAGGATTTATTGCTTATAAACAACCCCATCCTTCATCACAAAAACAACTTTCCCGAAAACCTGCGGGTCTTTTAACGGATCACCATCCACCGCAATAATATCAGCCAGTTTGCCAACTTCAATACTGCCAAGCCTGTCTTTCTCTCCCAACAATTCAGCTGCATTGATCGTAGCTGCTTTGATCGCTTCCATGGCCGGCATACCGGCTTCGATCATATAATTAAACTCCATCCAGTTCTTCCCATGCTGGTAAACACCTGCATCGGTACCAAAAGCGATCTTTACCCCGGCCTTATATGCTTTTGCAAAAGTCTTTTGGATCTGTGGTCCTGTAGCCAATGCTTTGGGTGTAACGATATCTGTATAATAACCGGGGATCTTTGCACTATCTGCCACAGATTTGCCGGCAATGATCGTAGGTACATACCAGGTTCCGTATTGCTTCATCAATTGAATGCCTTCATCATCCATGAAAGTGCCGTGTTCAATAGAGCTCACTCCTCCCCGTATAGCCCGTTTTATTCCCTCTGCTCCATGTGCATGCGCCGCCACTTTAAATCCGTAATCTTTGGCGGCAGCAACAATGGCTTTTACTTCTTCTTCGGTAAACTGTGCATTCGCCCCATCCTTTGCCTGGCTAAGTACGCCGCCCGTTGCAGTAATCTTAATAAGATCCGAACCTTCTTTATAACGTTCCCTTACCGCATGATAAGCGTCTTCAGGTCCATTGATCACTCCTTCCTTAGGACCGGGATCACCCATCAGGTCTTTACGATATCCATTGGTTGGGTCAGCATGGCCACCGGTGGTTGCAATGGATTTCCCGGCGGTATAAATTCTCGGGCCCACAACTGTTCCTTTATTAATGGCATTACGCAATGAAATATTCACTCCGCTTCCACCCAGGTCTCTCACTGTAGTAAAACCTCCCATCAACGTTACTCTTACATATTTCAAAGATTCAAAAGCGATATCTGCAGGATTAAGGATGAACTTGTCGGCTACATTCCCCTTTCTTGTTTCGCTTTCCACATGTACATGCATATCGATCCAGCCGGGAGTGACTGTTCTGTTCTTCAGGTCAATTGTTTTATCTGTTGCGCCGGCTGTGGAGAAACCATTTTCCACAGCGATAATTTTATTTTTCTCCACCACGATCGTCATATTCTTTTTTGGTTCATTGGAAATACCGTCGATCAATGTGCCGCACCAGATATAAGTTTTTTGAGCAATAGAAACCATGGCAAACAAGAAACAAGCGGCAATCAAAAATATTTTTTTCATATCAGCTATTGTTGAAATACTAAAATAGTATAATTTAAACTATGAAAAGGAAATGGATATATAACTTAATGGGGATCTGTTTTCTTGCGATGGCTGCCTGCATGAGCCAGCCGGAAAGATTCACAGAGAAAAGACTGGTGATCGCCCGCACACAAACTGTACGTATAGAAGAGCTGGACATGTCCATAACAAACGGAGGTTGCGGCCGCAAATGGATAATAGAAGATGGTAAAGCCGCAGGCGAAAAACCTTATTGCGATCTTGTTGTTACAACAAAGGATTCAAGCTGGCATTTCGGGAGTTCTTTTGATCCTTTGTATATAAAGAATCTGAAATTGGTTATTGACAAAATGAATCCCTGGGGCAGCGAAGAAGATAGTGTGCCGCCTGGTGGTTGCCGCATTATTATTACAAGGCTTGATGACCTGTCAAGATGATGGAAGTTTTCTGAACGCATATATCTTCCTGAACGGTTTCCCTTTTCTGAATAATATTTCAAGCCCGTTAATATATTCATACCCATTTTTAGAAAGAATAGAGATCATTTCTTCCGGCATCAGCATGGGTTTCTTACAAATGCCATGTAATTGTCCCGGTCTTTTCGGCACAGTTTCATCAATATAAAGTAGCCCGCCGGGCTTCAATTTTGTTTTAATATCAGCCAGCATTTCATCCACCCGGGTAAATTCATGAAAACTGTTGATGATAATGATCTTGTCAAAAGTATTCTCGGGAAGCCGGGTCGATTCCTCGGTTCCGATTATCATGGTATAAGTGCTGGTCATCGGTCTTCCCCGAAGGCTGTCGTAATAATGCCAGGCAAAGCCAACCTGTTTTTGGTTGAAATAAGTAGTATCAATATCCTCCAGGTAAAAATGAACACTGTCAGCAATCGCAGCATAAGCCGCTTCCCAATGGCCACACTGGGCGCCGATGCTGGCAACTGACTGGCCGGGTTGAAAGCGGTAAAAGTCAAGCTCAGACTGCCTTTGCCCATAAAGGTCTTCCATCGTTTTATAATAAAGACCGCAGTATCCTTTGATCGTCTGCATTTTCTGGCCATTCATTTGCAAAAGGATGAACAGGAGGCTGATGGTGGCGGTACATTTTCTCATAGCAAAGCGGGGATAATTTTTTATCTTATAAATCGGATGATTGTTTTTCTATAACGCAAATAAGGACTATTTTTACATGACCTCCCGGAAATTATTCCGATGCTGGTCATTTGGCTGGTACTTTCAACAGATCATTTTTTGGAAATTGAAATAAACAAATAACCATTTTGTATGGCTAAGTACATTTTTGTTACCGGTGGTGTTACTTCCTCTTTGGGTAAGGGGATCATTGCCGCTTCGCTTGCAAAATTGTTACAGGCAAGGGGGCTTCGGGTCACTATCCAGAAACTGGACCCCTATATTAATATCGATCCCGGGACCATGAATCCATATGAACATGGTGAATGTTATGTGACAGAAGATGGCGCCGAAACGGATCTCGACCTTGGCCACTATGAAAGATTTCTCAACATATTTACATCGCAGGCAAACAATGTAACAACAGGCCGCATTTATCAAACGGTTATCAATAAAGAAAGGGAAGGCGCTTACCTGGGAAAAACAGTACAGGTGGTCCCGCATATCACCGATGAGATAAAAAGACGAATGCAGCAATTGGGGCAGGGTGGTGAATATGATATTGTGATCACAGAGATCGGCGGCACCGTTGGTGACATTGAAAGTTTACCATTTATTGAAGCTGTTCGTCAATTACAATGGGAGTTACCGGAAGAAGATACAGTAGTGGTGCATCTTACACTGATACCTTATTTAAAAGCTGCAAAAGAATTAAAAACAAAACCCACACAACACAGCGTAAAAATGCTGAGCCAGGAAGGTGTGCATCCCGATATCATCGTTTGCAGAACGGAGAAACCTTTAATGCCCGAACTGCGCCGCAAAATAGCTTTGTTCTGCAATGTAAAACTGGAAGCGGTGATTGAAGCTGCTGATGCACCGACTATTTATGAAGTGCCGGTACTGATGATGCGGGAAAAACTGGATATCATCTGCATGAAGAAACTGAACATCACCAATCAAAATGAACCTGAACTTACCAAGTGGAAAGAATTCCTGGATAAATTAAAATATCCAAAGAGCAGGGTAACGATCGGACTGATCGGAAAATACCTCGAACTGCAGGATGCCTATAAATCCATTCTTGAATCTTTTATTCATGCCGGTGCTATGAATGAATGCCAGGTGCAGGTGATCAATGTGCACAGTGAATTCATTACTGATGATAATGTAGCAGAAAAACTAGCCGGTCTTGATGGCTTGCTGGTGGCGCCGGGGTTTGGTCACCGTGGTGTGGAAGGAAAGATTGTTGCCGTGAAATATGCAAGAGAGAACTGGCTTCCTTTCTTTGGCATTTGCCTGGGAATGCAGATGGCAGTTATTGAATTTGCAAGAAATATATTGGGATTGAAAGAAGCACATTCAACCGAAATGAACCCTGAGACCAAAGAACCGGTGATCGACCTGATGGAAGAACAGAAAAAAGTAACAGCTAAGGGCGGTACCATGCGTTTGGGCTCTTATCCCTGCGACATAAAAGAAGGGTCATTAGCTTATGAAATATATGGCAAAGCTTCTATCAGCGAAAGACACCGTCATCGCTGGGAGTTTAATAATAAGTACCTGGAACAATTTGAAAAAGCCGGTATGATGGCAAGCGGTAAAAATCCCGGCACTGACCTGGTTGAGATCATTGAATTACCGGGTCATCCTTTCTTTATTGGTGTTCAGTATCATCCTGAGTTAAAAAGCACGGTAGAAAATCCTCAGCCCATCTTTGTGCATTTTGTAAAAGCAGCCAAAGCTTTTGCAGAAAAAAGAACAGAAGTTAAAAACCCTCTTTTACAGAGTGAAATGATTTGATGAGTTGGGAGTTATTAGTCGTGAGTCAGGAGTCAAAAACAGCTACTCACCGACATTATATTCCCGACTAACGACCCCTGACA
>DATHDV010000042.1:0-22605 GCA_035318845.1 Chitinophagaceae bacterium | reverse complement strand
GGGCAGCTGCCAGGCGGTTGCAGATGTAATATCCCCGCAGGTAAATGATCCCGATAGCTATCGGGAAGGAAAACCTGCCCGTCCGGCAGGCGGGGGAGATACGATAGACTTAAGTCCTGCATCAAGAATTTTATTTACCCCCACAGATAATTTTGGGATAAAAAGTTTCAGGGCAGAATTAGATAGTCAATGGATAAGATTTACCAACGATAAAGGCAGGAACTGGATATATGTATTTGATGAACGTTGTCCCTTTGGTATTCATCATTTAAAAGTTGTGGTGGAAGACCTGGTTGGAAATATAACGGAGAAAAGCTGGTGGTTCAAAAGATACCCTTATACGCCGCCACCCAAGAAGAAGAAAGCTGTGAAGAAAGGCAGTGGGAAGAAGAAGCAAGTGGGGACTGGGAAGAAAAAAAATAAAAAATAAGGAATTAGAAAGGTTGTTTACTTTCTCATTCTTTATTCCTTATTTTTTATTTCTAATTAAATTAGCGTATGGCTATTACATTAAAAGAAGGCGATAAAGCTCCGGCATTCACCGCCAAAGATCAGAACGGTAAAAAGATATCCCTGTCTGACTATAAAGGGAAGAAACTGGTTTTATATTTCTATTCTGAAGCAGGGTCGCCTACCTGCACCATCGAATCCTGCAACCTGCGGGATAACTATGCTCTGCTGAAGAAAAAAGGTTTTGAAGTGTTGGGAGTAAGCCCTGATGATGAGAAGATGCAAAAAAGGTTTGAGATAAAATATAAACTTCCGTTCCCGTTGATTGCCGATGCTGAAAATAAAGTAACCATGGCTTATGGAGTAAGAGATATGAAAAAATTGTTTGGCAGGGAATACATGGGCATCCTCCGTACCACATTTATCATTGACGAAAAAGGGATTATCCGGAAGATCTTTACCAGGCCAAAGAACAAAGCACATGCAGAGGAAATATTGACGGCTATGGGAAAGTGAAACGTGAGATCATCAAACGGAAAACGTCCAAACAAGGACGACCCGTTTCTCTTTTCACGTCTCCCGTTTAACCTTTAGAGAGGCAACCCCCTGCCTGTTACACACGATTTATTTATCGTTTACCAAAACCAGCATTATGAAACGAATATTTACATGCACAGTACTGCTTTTTTCATTGCGACTAATAGCGCAGGATACAGCCGAAAAGAAACCGGTAGTGATCTTTAGTTCTGACAAGGCCATTAACGCCAATACAACAGAATTGGTGGGCAAGGGTAAAATGGCTTTTAAAGTCACACATAATTTCGGAGATATCGGGGGGAAAGGCGGGGGGATAAAAAATTTCTATGGACTCGACAATGCTGTTGATATCCGTATTGCTTTTGAGATAGGGCTCGGTAAAAAGATTGATCTTACATTGGCGAGATCAAAAGGTGCATCCCAGCAACAAAGGTTGTGGGAAATAAATTTGAAATATAAATTAATGCAGCAGATGGAAAACGATCCGTCTCATCCCTTGTCCATTCTCTTCTATGCCAATGCAGTTGTTTCATCCAATAAAGCATCTTCATTCCCAAATCTTGATCATAGTTTCAGGAGTTTTGGTGACCGCACCAGTTCGGTGCTGCAACTGGTGCTGGCCCGTAAAATGGGTAAAGTGAGTGTGGCGCTCGAACCTACCTTTCTAACCCGGAGTTATTCCATATCCTACGATCAGAAAAATTTATTTGCATTAGGCGGCGCCATTAAATTACCCTTAGTGGCCAACAGGCTGAACCTGGTGGTGGATTATTTCCATACGTTCAGGAATCAAAGCAGTAAGGATTCTTTCTTCCTGTTAAATAATGGTATTAAATTCTATGACCCGCTGGGTATAGGGTTTGAGATACTCACTCCGGGCCATATCTTCCGGTTGAATTTTACCAATGCCACCGAGATATTGGAGAACCGTTTTATCCCCCGCACTATTACCACATGGGGCAAGGGCCAGTTCAGGTGGGGTTTTACTATTCAAAGGATGTTTACGTTGTGGAGGAAAAAGAATTAATGGTCATATAAGTCAAATAGGTCATATGGAGTCAGGGGGTCGTCTAAAGTCAGAAGAGTCTTACTCGTTTAGTACAGTTCGGGTTGACTAATTTGACTTATATGACTTATTTGACATTTCAAATCACCCATTCCACTTCGCCAAAATCAAATTCTTCTTCAATGTCCCGATAGCTATCGGGATGAACAATTAATTTCCCGGAAGGAGAAACAGATTTAATTGTTGCTTCAAACACCCGGTTGTCTTTTTTAAATTTCACCATCGAATTTGTTTTATAAAGATTCGCCAGGTAAGTAGCATAAATTTTTTCAAAACCATCATTAAGCAGTTCATCAAAATTTTTATTCAATAATTCACATAGTTCTTTCGCCAGTTCAACAGTATTAAAATTTTTCCCGGTTATCTGTTTTAAAGAAACGGGATTTGTTAATTCGGATGGAAAAATTGTTTGATTGATATTGACACCGATCCCAACAATAGCCCATTGCCAGCTCCCGACTCCTGCCTCCCCACTCGCCACTCCCCACTCGCCACTTCCGACTATCGACTCAATAAGCACTCCTCCTGCCTTTCTGTCCTGCCAGTACAGATCGTTTGGCCATTTTATTTTGGTATCATCCCCGGCATATTTGATAAAAAAATCATGAACAGCGGCAACTACACAAGCACTCAACATAAATTGTTGTGTAAGTAGTAAAGGCCCGGGTTTTATTACGATACTCAGGAGAATATTAACATCTTTTTCTGAGCTCCAACTCTTGCCCCGCTGTCCTTTTCCCGACAATTGTTCATGGGCAAAGACGGCCATCCCGTGCTGTGCCAAACCAGCATGTATCTGCTTCCGGGCATAGTTGTTGGTACTGTCAACCGACTGCAACTCAATAAATGGCAAACCAATGGGTTTTGTATAGGGAGGTTGTGGCAATAAAATGCTATTTTTGGCAAAGTAAACTGGTTTCTGGGATCTTGTCACTGGTTGGCTCAAAAAAACCACCGGTCTTTAAGTAACCAGCAACCAATAACCAGCGACAAAAACTAAAAAACACTCTCAATTATTTGGAACAAACGGCATTACTGACCAACCGGAAGAAAAAAAATTCAACACGGTTAACGAAGAATTCAAAAATCATCAAAACTATTATTGCTGCTATACAGGAGAAAAAGGGTAATAATATTATTTCCCTTGATCTTCGAAAAATCAAAGAAGCCGTTTCTGATTTTTTTATCGTTTGCGAAGCGGGCAGCGGTCCCCAGGTAAGGGCAATAGCGGATAATGTGGTGAACAGGGTAACAGAAAAATGCAGCGAGAGCCCATACCATCATGAAGGCTACTCAAAATTACAATGGGTGCTGATTGATTATGTGAATGTGGTGGTGCATGTGATGTTGACCGACACAAGGAAATTCTATAAACTGGAAGAAATGTGGAGTGATGGCACGGCGGAAGAACACAAGGATTAATGTTAAATATTACAAGGACACGAACTTTTATAAATAATTATTATTAATTAGCAGAATCACAGATAAAAAAAATTATGTCACAAGAACCACGAAGAGAAGATAACAGGCCCCCCCGGTTTGGTGGCCGGCCACCCGGTGGTGGCGATGATCCGAACCAGGCGCCAAAAAAAGGCCCCCGCTTTAGTATTTACTGGATATACGCTATCATATTTGCCGTGTTGATCGGGTTTCAGTTTGCAAATCCATTCTCTCCTAACATGAAAGAGATCGACCAGGATACTTTTACTGAGATGTTGAAAAAAGGAGATATTCTTAAATATGTCGTCATTAGTAACCGCACAAAAGTTAAGGTAACAATAAAACCAGAAAGCTTACCTGCATATGAGAAAGATCTGAAAGCAGGTATTAGCGGTAAAATAAACAAGGAAGGACCGCATATGTTTTTTTCAATAGTATCCGGTGATTCTTTCCAGGATGATATGCGGCAATTCTATACTGAAAATCCAACTGTAAAAAAGGTAGGGAAAGCCGGTTCGGAAAAAGATTGGTTTGGCGGGGTCATACAATTTTTATTGCCCGTATTATTATTTATCGGTCTCTGGATATTACTGATGCGCAAGATGGGTGGCAGCAGTGGTGGCGGTGGTGGCCCCGGCGGTATATTCAGTATCGGGAAATCAAAAGCTACTTTATTTGATAAAGGCACAAGGGTAAACATCACATTTGCTGACGTGGCTGGTTTGGATGAAGCCAAAGTGGAAGTAATGGAGATCGTTGACTTTTTAAAGAACCCTAAGAAGTACACCAACCTCGGCGGTAAAATTCCAAAAGGCGCATTATTAATTGGTCCTCCCGGCACGGGTAAAACTTTGTTGGCAAAAGCAGTTGCCGGTGAAGCACAGGTTCCGTTCTTTAGTTTGAGTGGTTCTGACTTTGTGGAAATGTTTGTTGGTGTCGGCGCCAGCCGTGTAAGAGATCTGTTCAAGCAGGCAAGAGAGAAAGCTCCCTGTATCATTTTTATTGATGAGATCGATGCGATTGGCCGGGCAAGAGGTAAGAATGTGATGATGAGTAATGATGAAAGAGAAAGTACCTTGAATCAATTGCTGGTGGAAATGGATGGATTCGGAACAGATGTAGGCATCATCGTGCTTGCTGCTACCAATCGTCCCGATGTATTGGATACAGCATTGCTGAGACCGGGTCGTTTCGACAGGCAAATTTCTATCGACAAACCTGACCTGGTGGGTCGTGAAGCCATTTTTAAAGTGCATCTCAAACCAATAAAAATTTCCAAAACATTGGACATACATAAACTGGCTGAACAAACTCCCGGTTTTGCCGGTGCGGATATTGCCAATGTATGTAATGAAGCTGCCCTGATAGCAGCCCGTAAAGGAAAAGAAGCTGTGGAGATGGAAGATTTCCAGGATGCAGTGGACAGGGTGATCGGCGGTTTGGAAAAAAAGAACAAGATCATTTCACCGGAAGAAAAAAAGATCATTGCATTTCATGAAGCAGGCCATGCCATTTGTGGTTGGTACCTGGAGCATGCATATCCATTATTGAAAGTAACCATCGTCCCGAGGGGAACTGCCGCACTTGGATATGCCCAGTACACTCCCAAAGAACAATATTTATACAATACTGATCAGTTGGGCGACCAGATATGCATGACACTTGGCGGAAGAGCCAGCGAAGAATTATTCTTTAATAAAATATCAACCGGTGCGCAGAATGATCTTCAGCAGATCACCAAGATCGCTTATGCAATGGTTACCGTATATGGTATGAACGATAAGGTTGGTAATATCAGTTTCTATGACCCGCAGCAGGAAACAGCTTTTATTAAACCCTATTCAGAAGAAACATCAAAAATTATTGACCAGGAGGTTCGCAAGTTGATCGATGAGGCCTATGACAGAACTAAAAAACTTCTCAGCGAAAAGAAAGCCGATGTAGAAAAACTGGCTAATGCTTTGCTTGAAAGAGAGGTATTATTCCAGAGCGATGTAGAAGCCCTGATAGGCAAACGGCCTTTTGAAGAAAAAAAATCATTGGTTGTTGATGAAGCAACGGCAGTGGAACCGGAAGAAAAACCCGCAGGGGCCGCCGTAGCTAAGAAAGAGGAAGAAAAATCATCAGATGAACTAACAGGTAATATTGGCCTGGCGCCGTCAATTTAACGGGTGAATATGAGTGTATCTCCATCCAAAGAAAATATTTTAAAAAAGATCCGCGAGGCGTTGAGTCATTCAACGCCTTTACCTTTTCCGCAAAGTGAAAACAACCAAACCGTTTTTCAGCCACTGGAGCAGGAGATCGAAGTGGAATTTGCCGAACAGTTTACCCAATTACAGGGAAAATTCATTTTCTGCATTAACCAGCAAGAACTGGCTTTTCAATTAAGCAGCCTTGTAAAAAAACAGAATTGGGAAAAACTGTTTTGCGTGGAGGATAAATTGATCGCAGCAGTTTCTTCCCAGATCAGCGATAGGATTATAAAAACTGGTTTAGCTGGTTGCGACGCTTCCATTACCGGCTGCGAATGGCTCGTGGCAAGGACAGGGACCATTGTAATGAGTTCGGCTCAAACAAGTGGCCGTACTGCCAGTGTATATGCACCCATTCATATTTGTATTGCATTTACCAACCAGCTGGTATATGATCTGAAAGATGCATTACAGGCTGCAAAAGATAAATATGGCAACAACTTTCCTTCATTAATAACATTTGCAACCGGCCCCAGCCGCACAGCAGATATTGAAAAGACTCTCGTAGTGGGAGTACATGGACCGAAGGAAGTGTATCTCTTCCTTGTAGAATTCTAATCTTATATTTTGAAATTTTGGAATTGGGAAATTTTGAAATTGTCTCAAAGATGGTAAAGTTTTCATTCAAATCAAATTTCCCAATTTCCCAGTAGTGTCCGGTTTTGATTTCACGCAGAGCCCGCAAAGAGGCAACGGAAAGCAATCCCGATAGCTATCGGGACGCCGCTGCTTCGCAGCGAACGCCGCGAGAAATATTGAAAACCGGACATTACCAATTTCCCAATCCCACTTTTCCCAATCATTGTATCTTTAGGCCATGACAAGCCCCGGCGTTTATCAGTTATTTGTGTATGGTTCGCTCCGCAGCGGTTTTCGCAGCCCGGTATATGAATATATCAGTGGCTTTTTTTCATTTGTTGGTGAAGCAAAAGTGAGAGGTAAACTGATAGACATGGGCAGCTACCCGGCAGGTATTCCTACTAATGACAATCATTTTATTATTGGTGAGTTGTACAGGATCAATAATGAAAATGAATTTTCCTGGGCGATCGGCCAGCTAGATGATTATGAAGGGATGTCTGTAGAGCCGGATGAGGTGCAACTGTATCGCCGTGAAATCACCGAGGTTCATCTCAACGGGCAATTAACTCATGCATGGATATATTGGTACAATGGCGATACCAGCGGCAGGCCGGTAATTGCTTCCGGTGACCTGATGCAATATCTTCAGGAAAAAAATGATTAATTTTGGTTCATGTCAAAAAACAGAACATACCGCATTGTTTTAAGAAAGGAACCCGAAGGGGCTTATACTGCCTTTGTGCCTTCTTTGCCCGGATGTATTACATGGGGCCAAAATGTTGATCATGCTTTGGAAATGGCGAAGGATGCCATCACCGGATATATTGCAGTGCTGGAGGAAGAAGGCGAACCTGTGCCGGATGATAATGAAACGTTGGAATATTCTCTTCAATTAACCGCATAGATTTTGTGCCACAACCGCATAAATTTTGTAGTACAAAGCCTTTATTACTATAGCCCAACTGTATCTTTACTTCATGAACTACTCTCCCAAACACCTGATTCAACTAATTGAAGGGAAGGGGTTCCAATTAAAAAGAGTTACAGGCAGCCATCATATTTATTTTCATAAAGAGTTAAAGAAAATAGTTGTAGTTCCGGTTCATGGAAATAAAGACATCCCGAAAGGAACCTTTATGAGTATTATTAAACAGGCCGGCATTTCAAAAGATGAAATTTGAAAACAACAATGAATCTGCCTGACAATAAAAAAATTTACTTCCTCTCCGACTTCCACCTCGGCGCACCCGACCATGGCAGTAGTCTTGAAAGAGAAAAGATCATCGTTCAGTTTTTGGATGAAATAAAAAAAGATGCTGCCGAGATATTCCTGGTAGGAGATATGTTTGATTTCTGGTATGAATACCGGAAAGTAGTTCCGAAAGGATATGTAAGGTTATTGGGTAAACTGGGAGAGTTGTCGGATGCAGGTATTCGCATGCATTTTTTTGTGGGCAATCATGATATGTGGATGCGGGATTATTTTCAAAAAGAACTGAACATCCCGGTCTATTTTAAGCCGGAAGAATTTGAACGCAACGGAAAAAAATTTTTGATAGGCCATGGAGATGGACTTGGACCCGGTGACCATGGCTATAAAAGGTTAAAAAAAGTATTTCGCAACCCGGTAAGTAAATGGTTATTCGGGATATTACCACCAAGAATGGGCATGGGTCTTGCTAATTATTTAAGCCGGCGCAGCCGGGCACAAACCGGGGCTACCGAAGAGATTTTCCTGGGAGAAGACAAAGAATGGCTCATTATTTACAGCAAAGAAGTACTGGTCAAAAAAAATATTGACTTTTTTGTGTTTGGGCATAGACACCTTGCCATTGACCATCGTCTATTACCCGCCGAAGCTTCAGCGAAGGCGGGTAATACCGGGGCCCGGTATATTAACCTTGGAGACTGGATCCATTATTTCACCTATGCCGTGTTTGACGGAGAAAAAATGGAATTAAGATCATACAAAGGAAAAGATGATAAGATCATACGGAAATGAGAAAGTATGGTTAGCCTCATAGAGGCGATATTTTGGTAGCAGGAAAAAACAGGAAAAGAATTAAGCTCCATTGGAGCGACATTTTAAACAACCATGAAGAAGCTTTTATATATATTTTTATTTTTAATGATCCTGTCTTGTACCGGTTGGTCCCAGGCCGATACCACATTTAAACTCATCAAAATAATTCAGGGCGATATCGTTGACTTTACCGTTGACAATCTCGATAATATTTATATTCTCAACAGCCGGAACCAGCTTAAAAAATATAATACAAATGGTGATTCTGTTGCCATATTCAACGATGTAAAGAAATTTGGACAGGTTTCGTTCATTGATGCTTCTAACCCGCTGAAAGTATTGTTGTATTATAAAGATTTTGCTACGGTGATCATGCTGGATCGGTTTCTTAATATCCGTAACACGATCGATCTCCGCAAACAAAATATTTTCCAGGCAAAAGCTATTGGGCAGTCATATGATAATAAGATATGGGTATATGATGAACTGGAAAATAAACTGAAAAAAATTGATGAGGATGGTAAACTATTGCAGGAAACAGCAGATTTCCGTTTATTGCTGGGACAGTCGCCCTCACCCCTGAAGATCTTTGATGAAAACAAATATGTCTATCTCTATGATTCCCTGCAGGGCGTTTACGTTTTTGATTATTACGGCGCCCTGAAGAATAATATCATGATCATCCGCTGGAATAATTTCAAAGTGGTTGGTAAATATATCTTCGGCTCCCGGGGCGATACATTATATCGTTACGAGATCAGGACTTTTCAGTATGATGACTGGAAAATGCCGGAACAGATCTTTCACAGCAGGTCATTTAATTTCTCTTCTTCAAGATTATATGCATTGAAAAATGATGGGATCGAGATCTATTCCATCCGGTAGCTGCATCACTATTTTATAGAGGCAATTATTTCTCCCAGCTCCATATCAAACAAACCATATTTGCCAAACTCAATAACACGGCCAATTTCCTTTCCATTTTTTAAAACAATAATAGTAGGAACGTTCTTTACATTTAATGCTTCAGCAAGATGACTGAGCGTTGTCTTCTGCCTGTCAACGCCTATCAATGTAATGCGGTCCGGGGAAAACCCTGCTGCATCAGTCAATGCAAAGAATTTTGGAATGACGTTATGTGAATCTTCGCACCAGGTGCCCATGAAAGTGAGCAGTTGTATGGAGTCTTTGTTTTTCCTTAATCCTTCCAGGGCAACAGCGTTGGGGGTATAGCCTTTCAGGTTTTCCGCATACCAGTGAAACGAAGTATCATTTAATAATACTTCGCGGGATATGATCCCTTTCAGGCTTTTTTCATTCGGCTTTTCCACCAGCACCTGGTATTGATTTTGGGCCAGGCTTACACTGCATGAAAAGAGGGCAAGGATAAAAACGGGCATTAATTTCTTCATGGTTGTGGTCTTAAGAGTGGCAAATGTAAAAGGGTGCAGGCAAAAGATGAAGCCGGAATCGTTAAAGTTGCAAACATCTACTCTTTTATTTCAAAGGTTCAAATGAATTCTTCTCTTATAAACCTTTTTGTTATCCTCAAAATTATCCGGAATCGCCCATACGAGATAAAGCTCTTTATTCTTTATCCCAATTGAATCAATACAAGAGCTGAAAAATGCAGCCGTGCAGTGACGCCCTCCGTCTGTAATAAACTCTTTACGCCCTGTTTTTAAATTCTGGGCAAAAAGAATTGTATCTCCGCCTTGTTGTTCAACCCCGATAATGTTTGCCAGGCTGTCAAAGCAAAGAACATTGTCGAAGTATTGTGTGTCTTCGGTTTTGTTTATTGGAAGAACAATATTCCCCGATACTCCGCTCCCCATAGAATATCTTAGGATTAGATAATGGTTGTTGCTCCAGGCCAAATGCATCTTCCCGGCAACATTAAAAGACCTTTTTTCGGGAAGAGTTCTTATAAGGGTGTCATTTCCCCATGAAATATTGACCCCGTCACTGTCTTGTAAAGAAAGCAAATAATAGTTATTATGGCTTACGAAATTCTTGTTGTTAAGAATGCTTTTTACTTCAGGATAGTATTCTAATTTATCCCAGGTTGTATCAGGGTAATATTCAGGTTTATTCCTGTTTGTAACGATCTTGTCGTTATTATTTTGTTCCTGTTTGGCAAGCTGTTTACAACTGGTAATTAAAAAACTCAGTAAGAAGAAATAGTAGTAACGAAACATTTATAAATTGGCTTTCAATTCCAGCAAAAAACCCTTGATCTTCTCCAGCGACTGCATCACCGCAAATTTCTCTTCTGCTTTTTTATTCTTCTTTAAATAATCTTTTGCCCCCTCAATGGTGAATTTGCGGCGGCGGAGCAGATCGTATATAAGAACGAGGTTCTTTATATCAATGGGACGGAAAAAACGGTCGCCTTTCCGGTTCTTGCGGGGTTGCAAGATGTCAAATTCTGTTTCCCAGTAGCGGATCAATGATTGGTTTTCACGGAACATGACAGCCACATCACCGATTGAATAATATTGTTTCTGAAAAAGAATATCATCAGGCGGGATATTGATCAGGTCGGCATTAATGGCGATCTCTTTTAACGAACGTCTTCCTCTTTTGCCGGGAGCCGGGACAGGTTCCGGCTTAACATCTTTTTTTATAACCACCGCTTCATTCATTTTATTAGCTGTTTTTTTCTCCACTATAACGGGAGAAGTGACCACCGGAGTATTTTCTGTTTCTTCCGTTGCGACAAAATCAAAGGTTATTTGTGCTAATGGTTTTTCCATGTTTGTAAAGGTACGAGGCCTTCAGCCACCATAAACAACCCGGAGCATATTGTGGAAAATTTCAATTGGAGGCACCTATTCACTATTGACCATTCACCATTCACCTAATCAAAGCTCTGGTTGGAAGCAGCGGCTTTTTTCAGGATCAGATCAAACTGTTCGGGAGTAAGATCATTATAAAAGAAATAGATGGGATCGATCTTCTCCCCGTTTTTATGCACTTCATAATGGCAATGCGGCCCGGTTGATTTTCCGGTACTGCCCACCCAACCGATCACTTCACCCCGTTTGACCTGCTGACCGTTTCTTGCTTTTACCCGGACCATATGGCCATACAATGTTTCATATCCATAACCATGATTAATGACCACATGATTGCCATATCCATTACCGGTGCTGCCTGATGTGGTTACAGTTCCGTCAGCCGTTGCATAAATAGGTGTTCCCTGTGGTGCAGAAAAATCTAGACCGGCATGAAACTTAGTGGTCTTGTACACCGGGTCGATCCTGTATCCAAAACCTGAAGCGATACGGTTAAGATCTTTATTGCTGACGGGCTGAATGGCGGGAGTATGAGACAATAGTTGTGCTTTATTTTTTACCAGTCCATCCACTTCATCATACGATTTCCGTTGTGCTTTTATCCTGCTGTTAAGGTTGTCCAATGTATTGCTGACAGCGGCGACGAGTTGCTGGTCTTTCAATTTTTCAACAGTGGCAACTTCTAATTTGTTCTCAATTTCTTTTGCCCGGGCGCTGTCCGGTATGGGAGTGGCTTCAAAAATGGCACGATACACATCATTATCTCTTTTCTCCAGTTCTTTCATCTGCTGCTGTACAGATTCCAATGAATCTGCCAGGTCATAGTAGTCATCCCGCAACCCCTTGTTCTGCTGTTCCAGTATTTTTTCTTTGGGAGAACCGATAAATTGAAAAGCGGCATAAGATATCAGGGCAGCCGTAACAAATGCCGCTGCAATAAAACCAAAAATGCGCAGCAGTTTTACCCGGAGCGGTGTTTCCACCTTTTCGTAGCGAAGCGTACTGGTGTTATAGTAATATTTTATTTTCTTCATACCCCCATCCCCTAAAGGGGAGTATTTAAGTCATTTAATTATCAGACAGCCTTACCTGCATACTCTCTTTTTTTTTGTATTACCTTACCTTTGCAGCCATTTGCAGGGCTGACAAATATAGCCCGTTAAACCGCAAAAATCAACCTAATCTGTCCCGACGCCGTCGGGACAAAAAATGAAATAAATAATTATGATGCCGGCTGTAGTACTACTATCATCACCAGTTGCAACCCGCAGGGTTGGGATTTTTATTTCTTCCAGTGGAAGAAATAAAAATACTCACCGTTTATCGTTCTGTTCTTTGCTCAGCAATAGGCGGGATGCAGTATCAATTATCGGGATCTTGTCACCATTCACGACTAATGACTCACGACTCACGACTCACGACTCACGTTTCACCATTCACCATTCACCATTCACCCTATGATGACCAGCGCAGAAATACGAAAGGCTTTTATGGATTTTTTCCATTCAAAAGGACATGAGATCGTTCCTTCTGCACCTATCGTAATAAAGAATGATCCAACGCTGATGTTCACCAATGCAGGCATGAACCAGTTCAAAGATTATTTTCTCGGGAATAAAAAAGCGCCATACCTGAGAGTAGCCGATACGCAAAAATGTCTGCGGGTAAGCGGTAAACACAATGACCTGGAAGAAGTGGGAGTGGATACCTACCATCATACCATGTTCGAGATGCTGGGCAACTGGAGCTTTGGAGATTATTTTAAAAAAGAAGCCATTCAATGGAGCTGGGAATTATTGACGGAAGTGTACGGGATATCAAAGGACAGGTTGTATGTAACCGTTTTTGAAGGAGATAATAAGGAACATCTCCCGGTAGACGAAGAGGCTTTGAGCGAATGGAAAAAATATATAGACGTTGACCGGATACTTCCATTTGGCAAAAAAGATAATTTCTGGGAAATGGGAGACACGGGTCCTTGCGGCCCCTGCACGGAGATACATGTGGATTGCAGAACTGATGAAGAAAGAAAAGCTGTTGACGGAAAAACCTTAGTGAACAAAGACCATCCGCAGGTAATCGAGATATGGAACAATGTATTCATCCAGTTCAATCGTTTAAAAGACGGCAGTCTTGAACCATTGCCTGCCAAACATGTGGATACGGGAATGGGTTTGGAAAGATTGGTGAGGGTGTTACAGGGAAAGACTTCTAATTATGATACTGATATTTTTAGCGGAACGATTGGGGAGATTGAAAAGATAACCGAAAAAAAATATGATTACAGCGATAGCAAGCAGGCAATTGCTTCAAGGGTGATTGCTGATCATATAAGAGCTATTGCTTTTACCATTGCTGACGGGCAATTACCATCCAATACCGGCGCTGGTTATGTTATCCGCCGCATTCTGAGAAGGGCTGTTCGTTATTATTATTCTTATCTCGATTATAAACAGCCGCTATTGAATCAATTAATACTGGGGTTATCGCTGCAGTTTAAATATGTTTTCCCTGAATTATATCAGCAAGCGGAGTTTGTAATGAAAGTGATAAAAGAAGAAGAAGAAGGATTTTTAAGAACGCTGGAGAAAGGCTTGATATTATATAATGCCTATAGTCAAAAGAAGCAAAATGAGAATAAAGATTTTTTGTTTAATGACGAAAATTTGTTTAGAGCCAGAACCGAATTGAACCTAAAAATAGAACGCGAATCATTTGAGATTAATGAAAAACTAGTGAAGGAAGGGGTCATTGGAAATCCACCAACAAAAATTTTTAATCCTGAAGAAATAAAAAAATTATTTGTTATAGATGGCAAATTCGCATTTGAATTATATGATACATATGGCTTTCCCTTAGATTTGACGAAATTAATCGCAGCAGAGAATTTCTTTACCATTGATGAAGCAAGTTTTGAAAATGAAATGCAACAGCAAAAAAAACGTTCTCGTGCCGCAACAACAGTTGATACAGAAGACTGGATCGTTTTAAAAGAAGGGACCAACAAATTTGTCGGTTATGATTCTTTAGAATCAAAAGCCAAAATTTTAAAATACAGGAAGACCAAAGCCAAGGGCAAAGAAGCTTATCAATTGGTTTTAGATACAACTCCTTTTTACGCCGAGAGCGGAGGACAGGTAGGAGATAAGGGTATACTCACGACTCACGGCTCACAACTCACGATAGTTGATACCAAAAAAGACAACGACCTCATCATTCATTTCACCGAAACGATCCCGGCTGATCTGTCCGGTGAAGTGATCGCCAAAGTAGACGCATCAAAAAGAAAGAATACCGAATTGCATCACTCTGCCACTCATCTTCTCCATGCAGCATTAAGAAAAGTATTGGGAACACATGTAACACAGAAAGGCTCCCTGGTCAATGAAGAACATCTTCGTTTCGACTTTTCTCATTTTGCCAAGTTAACAGATGAAGAGATCGCCAGCGTGGAAGCATTGGTCAATGAAAAGATAAGAGAGAACATACCTGTAGTCATCAAAGAAATGAAAAAAGATGAAGCGCTGAAGATCGGTGCCATGGCTTTATTCGGCGAAAAATATGGGGATCTGGTTCGGGTTGTTATCATTGATCCAAATTATTCAGTCGAATTATGCGGCGGCACCCATGTTGGTTCTACGGGTGAATTGGGTTTCTTTAAACTGACCGGCGAATCAGCAATAGCCGCCGGAGTTCGCCGGGTGGAAGCTGTTTGTGGAAAGCAGGCTGAAGAATATATGAATGAACAGATCCGGTTAATGGATGGTATTCGGGAAGCATTAAAGAATCCGAAAGATATTCAGAAGGCAGTCGAAAACCTGCAGGCAGAAAATGCTGAACTTAAAAAGCATTTGGAATCAATGGAGGCAAGGCAACTCGTTGTTATACGAAATGAGCTTTTGCAAAAAGATGAGATCATCAACGGTGTAAATTTTATCGGAGATATTATCGAAGTAAGCAACCCTGACGCTTTAAAAAAACTTTGCTTCGATCTTAAAAATCATCTCCGGGATCATGTGGCCGTGCTTTGCGTTAATATAAACGGTAAACCATTTGTTGCAGTTGGTATTTCTGAAACAGTTGTTGCGGCAAAGAAATTAGATGCCGGAAAAATTATCAAGGAACATATTGCCCCGTTAATTAATGGCGGCGGCGGCGGACAAAAAACATTGGCAACAGCCGGCGGTACAGATATAAGCAAGCTGAACGAAGTCATTGAAAAAGTAAAGTCCCTTCTAAGTGTCTGACACTTTTAAGGTGTCTGACACATTCAATATATATGAATATCATTATTGAAACGGATCGTCTGTTGCTCCGCACTTTTACAATAGAAGATGCCCCGCTTATTTACGATCTTAATCTTGATCCCGAAGTCATCCGTTATACCCTTGACCCCATCCGGGATATTGAACATGCCCGGGAAGTATTGGAAAAAACAATTTTGCCACAGTATGCGTTATATGATCATGGGCGTTGGGCAGTACTGACAAAGCCGGGGAAAGAATTTATAGGCTGGTGCGGATTAAAAGCAAGACCCGAGAGACATGAAATTGATCTTGGGTACCGTTTTATCAAAACCGCATGGGGCAGGGGCTATGCCACCGAAGCGGCCTGGGCCTGTCTTCAATATGGATTTGAAAAGTTGCACCTGGAGCGGATCGTAGGCCGGGCCATGCCCGAAAACAAGGGCTCACTGAGGGTCCTGGAGAAATGCGGTATGAATCTTATCGGTGAGGAACTGGTGGATGGTCATCCAGCAATAACTTATGAGCTGGTCAATCCGTCCATCCGCTGATATTGCCTCTCAAAAAGGAAGGGCTTTTTAACATTTCCGAAATATTTCGTATTTCAAAAAATGTCTTTATATTTGACTACGAAACTTAACGTAGTTAATCAATAAAAAAAATAACTCATGAAACAAACCCTGATAAGAGCTTTTGCTTTTTCTTTTGCGATTGCCCTTTTTGCCCCGGCTTCTTTACTGGCTCAAAAAGAAGAAAAAGATAAAGAGATGAAAGAGCAGAAGGAGAAGAAAGACGTGCAGCAGATCATCATTACCCGCAAAAATGATAAAGCTGACAAAGTAGTTGTTGAAATCAATGGTGATAAGATCACTGTTAATGGTAAGCCGTTGGATGAATACAAAGACAAGGATGGCGATATAAGTGTACGACTCCAGAAATACAAAGAAATGGAATCGCTGTCAAGGATACCCGGCATGGGCTCAAACTGGAATTATAATGGCGATAATAACTTCCGTTATTTTAGTGAAGATGCCAACCATGCTATGCTTGGTGTTACTACCGAGAAAGCGGAACAAGGCGTGACGATCCAGGATATTACCAAAGAAAGCGCCGCAGAAAAAGCAGGGTTGAAAGAAAATGATATCATCACAAAAATTGATGACACTAAGATCGAAGACCCCGATGGTCTTTCAGCAGCCATTAAAAAACACAAACCGGGTGAGAAAGTAACTGTTACTTACCTGCGGGATAAAAAGGAACAAAAAGTTACTGCGGAATTAACAAAATGGAAAGGGATGAATGTTTTTTCAACAACCCCCGGATTTAAAATGGATATGGGAGATATGAATTTTGATAACAAGCTTAAGACCATGCCCCGTATGAATCAGAACTGGAGTTGGTCAGGTGGCAGTCCCAAACTGGGATTATCTGTTCAGGATACGGATGACGGCAAAGGCGTTAAAGTAATTGAAGTGGATGATGAAAGCAATGCCGCAAAAGCAGGGATAAAAGAAGATGATATCGTCACTGAAGTAGACGGAAAGGCTGTAAACACTACGGATGAAATAGCAAAGGTCATTCGTGAAAGCAAGGACAAGATTTCCGTAATGATAAAACTGCAGCGTGGCGGAAAGACTCAGAATATAGAAGTAAAAATGCCCCGCAAAATAAAAACAGCAGACCTGTAATATTTTTAGTTTTCTCTTGTGCTAAATAAGCCCCGGGTTTTGACCTGGGGCTTTAACTTTTTCGAACCACAGCTAGTGAAGCAAATGGTCTATTTTTGCCTCCCGATAAATACCAGTATCATAAATAATGACAACGGCTGATTCATACGAAGTGGTAATAGGACTGGAAGTACATGCTCAATTGCTTACACGAAGCAAATTATTTTGCGGAGACAGTATTGCATTTGGTGCAGAACCGAATACACATGTAAGCCCCATTACGCTGGGCCATCCCGGCACTTTGCCAAAGATGAATAAGAAAGCGATCGAGTTTGCCATTAAAATGGGACTGGCCTGTCATTGTGAAATTGAAAAACAAAATCATTTCGCCCGCAAAAATTATTTTTATCCCGACCTGCCCAAAGGATACCAGGTATCGCAACACACAACACCCATTTGCAAGGGAGGCCTTATAAAGATTAAAATAAATGCGGGTGAAAAAAATATCCGGCTCAACCGTATTCACCTGGAAGAGGATGCAGGGAAGAGTTTGCATGATGTGGATATAAATAATACCTGCATTGATTATAACCGTGCCGGAACGCCATTGATCGAAATTGTAACTGAACCCGATCTCCGCAGCGGGGAAGAAGCATTTGTTTATTTAACAGAGATCAGGAAACTGGTCCGTTATCTTGAAATATGCGACGGCAATATGGAAGAAGGAAGTCTCCGTTGTGATGCGAACATTTCAGTTCGGAAAAAAGGAGAAACAGAATTAGGAACTAAAGTTGAAATAAAGAATCTGAATTCTATCCGGAATGTAAAAAGGGCGATCGAAACCGAAGCAAAAAGACTGATCTATAAGCTGGAACAGGGTGAAATCATCATACAACAAACAAGAAGCTTTGATGCAAACAATGGGACCAGCTTTGCCATCCGGGATAAAGAAGATGCGGATGATTACCGGTATTTTACCGAACCTGATCTGACACCCTTTCAACTGCAGGATGAATTCATAGAAAGGATCCGCCGGGGTATCCCTGCTTTACCGGAACAGCGGATAAAAAAATATATTGCTGAATTTCAGCTTTCAGAATATGATGCAACTGTATTAACGGAAGAAAGATCCTTTGCTGATTATTTTGAACAGATCATTCTCCAAACAACGAACTATAAAGCGGCAGCTAACTGGATGCTGGGCCCGGTTAAATCCTGGCTGAATGAAAATAATAAAGAGATAAATGAATTTCCGCTAAGACCGGTACAACTTGCTTCTGTTATTAAATTAATTGATTCAGGGAGGGTCAGTTTTACGGCGGCTTCCACAAAATTATTCAGCCTGCTGCTCGAAAACCCCGGTAAGGAACCAGGAGAAATTGCGACAGAACAAAACCTTATTCAGCAATCTGATTGGTCAGATATTGGACCCATTGTTGATAGCGTACTGGAAAAATTTGCAGATAAGGTCCTTGAATATAAAAAAGGAAAGAAAGGTCTGCTGGCTTTGTTTGTGGGTGAAGTAATGAAACAATCGAAAGGTAAAGCTGATCCGAAGATCACGAATGAATTAATATTGGAAAAATTAAAATCAAAATAATCAGGATGAAAAAATTATTAAGTGTAATAGCATTTGCAATGTTGCTGGCCGCCTGCAACAATAAATCATCAGGTAAAAAATTTGAAGTAAGCGGCACGATCAGCAACAACCCTGCTAAGATCATTTACCTGGAAGAGGTCCCGATGACCACCATGCAGCGTATCGTAGTTGATTCTGCAGTGATCGGGAAAGATGGGAAGTATTTGCTGAAGACAGATACCAAAGAAGCATCCGCCTATACCTTAAGACTGGATCAGAGTACTTATCCCCTGGCTGCTATTATCAATGATGCTTCCAGGATCACGCTGGATGCCAGCTTTAATAAAGAGAGCAGCCAGTTCCCGGAAAGTTATGAAGTGAAAGGTTCGGAGGCCAGCCGGCAAATGAAAGATTTCATGGTTACGTTGAATAACAAATTGCAGGCAATTTTTTTTAATGATAAAAAAACAGACAGCCTGCAAAGGGCAGGAGCTTCCGATAGTATCATTTCCGTTTTACAAAATGAAAGAGTACAACTTGCAGCCGATGTAAGAAATTTTACAACAACTTCCGTCAGCCAGGCGTCCAATCCTGCGCTGACCATGTTTGAATTGGGAAATTACCAGACGACCGCCAATAATCCCGGGTTCAAACTGGAGCCGGTATCCATCGGGGAAGTAACTAAAATAGTAAATGAAACTGCATCCAAATTTCCCTCACACCAGGGAGTAGCATCTATAAAAAGAATGCTGGATGCGCATTCGGCTAAAACCGAAGGTTGGGTAGGAAAAGAAGCGCCGGAGATCGCCATGCCGGATGTAAACGGGAATGAGGTCAAACTAAGTTCCTTCCGTGGAAAATATGTCCTTGTTGATTTCTGGGCAAGCTGGTGCAGGCCCTGCCGCCTGGAAAATCCTAATGTGGTGGCTGCATACAATAAATTTAAAAATAAAAACTTCATGATCCTTGGTGTTTCTCTCGACAACCCGGATGGAAAGGACAAATGGTTGAAGGCAATTAAAGACGATCATCTCAGCTGGACACAGATCAGCGATCTGAAAGGATGGGAAAGCGCAGTGGTGCCGGTTTATAATTTTGGCGAAACCGGTATTCCATACAATATATTGGTGGACCCGCAGGGAAAAATTATTGCAGAGAGATTAAGAGGTCCTGAATTGGAATCGAAACTGCAGGAAGTATTGAAATAAAAATTATATAAGAAAATAAAGAGGCTGTTTTTTTGAAACAGCCTCTTTCAGAGAGCATTATTTTATCAGGGTATGTTTGTTTAATGAGAAATAATTATTCTAATTCTTTCAACCCCACCGCTTTTTGACTTAAACTCAGCTATATATATTCCATTACTTAAACCTATGGTATTAATTTTGGAGCTGCTGTTACTTATAACTTCTTTTCTTAAAAGTTGCCCTCCCAGGGTTATTAATTTTAATTCTCCTCCTATGTATTTTTCTGGAACTTCAAAAATCAAATATGTTTTTGCAGGGTTAGGAAATGCTTTTAATGTTTTTATAGGCTTAATTATTACAGGGGGATTATTTCCTGTTGAATTACGACTGTTTTGGTCCTCACAATTCTCGTCATAATAGATTGTTCCTTGCTTGGTACCGAGCACGGTAGATAACCCGCAAGCGTTAGTTGCAAATATCCCTATATAAAGTCCTTCATTTACGTTGTTGCTCGCCCTGATGAATATTTCAGGTGTACCCTGGCCGGAAGTTATGGTTCCTTCAATTACTTCCCATGTATAATCTCCCATTCCGTCTGTGTAAACATTAAACTGTTTTCCCGCACACAGATAAGCATTATCAGCAATGCCAAGGATTGGCAACGCACCTGTTATTACGCCGACTGTGATCCTCCTGGGAATATTTGCACAACCATAAACATTTGCATTAATATCAACGTATCCTGCAGTAGAACTGTTATAAGAAATTGTGATCTGAGTATAGTCACTGGAAACCACGGTTACTAAGCTTCCGCCTGAAGTTATGCTCCAGGTTGCCGGATAGGAACTACTCAAAGTATAGGTGTGGGTCTGACTGCTGCTGCTGCAAATAGTGCCATCACCCGAGATACTTAAACTTGGAAGACCAGAACACCTTGTCGTATTATTATTAGTACAGGAACAACTACTTCCCATATTTACAGATCTAACTTCTGAGTATATAGATGATCCATCCGAATTTCTGATGAAACGTATTTGATAATAGGAATTAGCGTGAGAGCCATCGCCGGGGCAGGCATAATTATCGGTATAATTATAAGTTTCATCACTACTATTTCCTCCCGTAGAACTTATGGCCGCGATCACAGAATAATTAGATCCATCGATTGAATGCAAAACATAAAAAATACCGTCAGAGCATTGCTGGTATTTCCACTCTAAGTCTACCGTACAATTTCCATTTTTTGTTGCAGTAAAATAATAGTAATGGATACATAGTTGAGAGTGAGAGGGTAAATGTGTAAAAATCATAAAAATTGACACACATAATGTCTTAATTATCTTTTTCATAAAATTAGTTTTGATTACTGCCTACTCTTTAAATTCAGTTTTCGGCTTATCTGGCCATAAAAGTATTTTACAGCATTATGAATCTAATTGACAATTAATTTGTATATTCATTTATCCTTTTCTGATTTAGATATTTTTTTTTCTAAAATAGAAATTCTAACCTTATCCCCTGTTTATGACGACTATCGGTCAGAAGATCAGAAAGATCCGTGAGATTATAGGGTATTCACAAGCCTATGTAGCCAAAAAGATCGGCATCTCCCAGAAGCGATACAGCTATATGGAAAATAAACAAAAAACAATATCGGGAAACTATATCAAAGCCCTTGCGGGTCTTTATCACATTCCTGAAGAATTTATTTTAACCTTTGATCCTGAAAATATCATAAATTATTCTGATCATACTCATATCTCTGGAGATGTGCTTTCGGAATTAAAGCAAATAGAGCAGAAACTTGATCAATTGATCTCTATTATTTCCTCAGGCAATAAATAAATCAACTAATCGAATATTTTACATCCTCCCTCTTTTCCGGTCAGATAGAATTGTAATAATTGAAAATCTTAATAAGATCCTGTTCGCTCTTACATTTTAGTTTTTGGTTTTCAATATAGTTACGGATCTCGGCTTGTTTTGTTTCGAACATTGAAATAAGAGAGTTCTTATTTTTGTCTACCTTTCTTAATTCTGTTTTATTCTCAAATAAAGCAAAAAAATTTTCTTTTTTTGTGAAGACCCTTGTGATAGTAGCCTCCGAATATTTTTTAGTGTCTGAATAAGTAACAATCACTTCTTTCAGTAGTTTAGCTTTCCCATCTTCCAACACCTGGTATATATTTCCATCGGCAGAATTCATCGGGGAATTAAAACCCCGCAATATTGTTTCCCCGTAAGCAGTTTCATTATTTATAAAAATCATAAGTTTTACCTGGTTAATAGGTGTTGTAGCTATCATTTCTTCACCGGATTCTGTCATGTATATGATAGATTTGTTTACCAGGTCTATTTTCACTTTTACATTGGGATACACTTTCCCATTGGTCGTAGTGATCTCAGCAAAGCAATATTCATCATAAAAAAAAGGGCTGCCTTCGGCTATGTAGTTTGTTCGCAGGTATAAAGGTCTCCCAAAAGCATCCTTCATAAATGGATTGGCTGATTGCGCCTGCAACCCGGAAGAAATTATTAGAAACAACAGCACATAATAAATTCTGACCATTAAAGGGAATATTGAGGTTGTTTTAAGTCTAATTTAAAAGACCCGTGGTCCATCGATCACGGGTCTTTTATTTGAAAAATTTACTGAATTATCCGTCAACCCAAAGTCTATTGAGTGATTTTTCATTGGCAGAAGCGGGCCAAGTATATCCTGATTCGCTGGGGCCTTTTGGTCCAACTGTTCCTTTTCCCGGGATGGTTTGTAATAA
>DATHDV010000041.1:0-6837 GCA_035318845.1 Chitinophagaceae bacterium | reverse complement strand
TGGATGTTATTGGTCCGCATGATCCCGTTACCACAACATCGTAACTTCCTGCATTACCTGCGACAACACCTGTAATGGTATATGAAGAGGCAGTTGCACCAGCAATATTCACCGCACCCTTTCTCCACTGGTACGTCAGGTTACTTCCGGTAGCGACAACTGTGAATGTAACATTGCTGCCGGGGCAAACGGTTTGTGATGCAGGGTGAGTATTAATAACCACGGGGGTATTAATTATTATTACAACAATATTGGAATAAGCAGTAACAGGGCCGTTAGCACAGGTAACTTTCAACCGGTAATAAGTGGTAGATGTGATCGTACCGCTTGCTGCACTTGCAGGGTTGGTTTGACCAACGAGGTCATGAATATCTGCTACAAAATTATCAATTGAATATTGCCATTGATAGGATGTCCCGGGTCCCACTGAATAACCTGTTGCAGTAATAGTGCCTGAGCCGGATGAACAGAATGGACCGGAGGTGGTATTTGCAGTGCCACCATTTGCACCATTACATGGTGGTGGAATGAATTCAATAGCACCGGGATCGGGATTGGCGCTGCGGATAACATTAAAAAAATCATCCGGCACACCAACTGAAGATGTTCCCATTGTTGCTCCATCGACCAGGAAATTAGCAGGGGTAAGATTCCCGGTAGCTGGGTTTACAAATAAAGGATCTGCAAACACCGAATTAATATCTTTTCCCGTCTGTGTTTGCCAGTCATTGAAAGTGATATAAGCTGTACTACCGATCTGCCCGTAAGTCTGCGTTCCACCGGGTGCATTTAACCAGGTTGCATTGTAATTGGATACGAAACTCGAAGAGGCTGTTGATACATCAATGATCCTTTTAATACCTGTACCGCCCCGCGTTACCACAAAAATATTATTGCGGATATCTGTGCCATTTTGTTGACTGAAGGCCGACATATTTACTGCATTGGTGTTGGATGTAGTTGCGCCATTAGGACTATTTAAAAGAACTGTATTATGATAAATATTGATCGGCCCTGTCTGTGAATTATCCTGGATACCATACTGTGCTCCATCATTTGTCATCCCATAGATCAGGTTGTTTTGCATCGCTCCCGAGGTCGGAGCAGTTGGTGTGCCGCTCACATAAATGCCGCGGCTGATGCTGGGACTTCCCGGCATACTCAGGTGGAGATCATAGATCCTGTTCTTTTCAAGCAGAAAATTTAATGAGCCGGCCGGTACCGTAATGCCGGCAGGAGTTACTGCATCGCTTCCTGAATTGGTTCTTAACGGCCTCCTGATTATATTTTTTGAAACGAGGGCGCCATTTGTATAAGATAAATAAACGCCGAAACCATACCAGTCAAGAACGGTATTATTTGTTACCGTGATCCGGGTAAGCGGTTGAGTCCAATGAACACCTGACAATTGAATAGCCGAATAACCACCGGAAACAGTATTGCCGTTGATCACAACACTATCCGACAATGAGCCATCAAGTAACCAATTGGCACCGGAAATGATTATTCCGAATGCGATAGAAGTGCTGTTAGTTAAAGAAACATTTACAGTATTATTAAGGATGGCAATTTTAGAAGAACCGTTGGTGATATGGATTCCCCTGCCCTGCGTTGCGTGAAGACTATTTACCGTTAGGTTTTGCACGGTCATATAATTCACTCCGTTCAACTGCAGGATATGATCGCTGTTTGCATTGGTAGGATTGAACTGAAGCACCTGGTTATTTCCATTCAACGTGATCCTATTAACAGAGCTGGTACCGGGAACAGTATTAAAGACCACCTGTTCTGTATAAGATCCATTCAGCACATTGATCGTAACCGGTGTACATATCCCCCATTGGGTAAGATCATTCGCTATACTTTGAAAAGTCTGGTAATTAGTTGAAGAAACAGGAGCTGATACATTAATAGTAAACACACCTTCCAGTCCCCTGCGGAATCCGGAATAAGTGTAACTGTCATTACCCGGGTTAACATCGGGGAATCCATTGGGAAATGAAGATGTGGCAGTAAATGTATAAACGTTGGATCCGGTTACAGGAACTGTACCCAATGTTACAGTGGTTGATGCCCCCGATGCAAGAGTGGGTCCTGCCCAGTTTACTACCGGTTGCGGAACACCATTGACAGACCAATTGATCGTAACAGTATTTAACGGATCAACGCCGGCATTGGTCAGTACGAATTGTACGGCCAGTGTATTTGCACAATGAGGAATTGCAGGTAAAACAAAATTTGTTATAGCAGCATCGCCGGCCGGAGGTGAAAACTCGTATGCTCCCGGATCGGGTGCTGCACCTCTTGCTGCACCTGTAATATCTGTTAATACACCGGTACCGGTAACAGCCTGGTTATTGATCACACCAGAAGTTGGGATGGGATTAGTAATGGCCTGGAAGAAAGGATCGGTTTCAAAACTTGCTGCATCCTGTGTGCTGGCAGTCTGCCATGCACTGAGTGTGTTATACGCTGTTGCTCCTCTCATTCCCACATTTCCACCCGGTATCCAAAATACATTATAATTACTGTTAATGGCTGTTGTCAATGTACTGGTTGAAGCCAGTTCAATAGCTGATTTTGTACTGCTGGTTGTTTGGGTGATACTGAAAATATTATTTCTGAGTATGGAGCCCGTATTGCTTAATTCTTCACGGAATCCCCTTAAACTTCCCGTGGTTGCCGATGCATTATCAAAAGATATCGTATTAAAATAGATCTCGGGTGCAGTAGCACCTGTCCTTACCCTGATCCCTTCTATATTACCCGTAGTTGACCTGATATCGTAAATAAGATTATTAAAAACCTTGTGACCGGTACCATTAAATAAATAAATTCCCACCAGGCTTCCGGTGGTTTGAGACATCTTGATGAAGTTCCCGGAAATTCTTCCATTTATATTTAATGCCTGGGCCAGTTGAATGGCATTGGTAGAAGACGTACTGCCTGCGCTCTTGTCAAAATGATTACCACTGACTATTACACCATTCGTTTCCCTGAGATATACCCCATTCGAATTGAAATCAAAGAAATTATTATTGGAGATCACGATATTGGTGGCGAGAGGAGAAGCCAGTCCGTTTACAGAAGCCCCGTATCCTCCACCGGTTACAGTATTTCCAGTTATAGTAATGAAATCAAACGAACCCCCGGGAGTCAGGATACCGGAAGGATCTCCATTTACAACAAACGCACCTAAAAGAGTGCTGGTGGCAGAACCCATATTGGAAACACAATTGCTGATCGTAATATGATTTCCGGAATTGAGCACATGTATACCAATGAACCCGGTAGAACCCGGGAACATATCAACATGAAGGTTGTTAATAGTGAAATACTGTAAACCGATCAATCGTATGATATGACGATTGGGATTGGAACCTGTTTGTATGATAGCCGTATCCGATACAATGGTTTCACCATTGCCCTGTATAGTAACAGTAGCACCGGCGCCGATGCCGGGAATATTCTGAAAAACAACCTGTTCATTGTATGGTCCTGTGCCTGACGCTACCGTTGCAGTAACATTAGCTCCGACACCACAATTAGAAAGTGCAATAGAAAAATCATTAAAGCTATGAAAGTTTGTTCCTGCAGTAGGTAAGGTCTTATTAATTGTATAAGCGCCGGATAAAACACTGCATACCTGGAAACTATTGGAAACTACATTATTGGTTGGATCGGCATCAGGTGATCCGTTTGGATTGCTGACGGTGGCCACTATTGTATAGTTACCATTAGAGAAATTTTGCGAACCCACCGTAACTGTTGCAATAGCACCCGGGGCCAATGAACCTGCCCAGGGAAAATTTGTTGATGGCCCGCCATTTACTGTCCAGCCAATAGCAGCACTTACTAATGTGGTGCTACCTGTATTCCTCAATTGAACATTGATATTTTGAACACCGGCGGGGCCTGAGACCGGGCTTGTCATTCCAACTAATGCTGCATCATTACCGGTAGTAGGGATACCCAATCTTATTTGAGGCCGGGTTCCTGTCCGGGTAAGTGTTGCCGGAGGCGCGGCAATAGTGCCGTTTGCATTCGCTGCAGCATTCGTTACCGTGCTGATCGTTCTCCAGTTAAACCCCGTCACGGTCCAATCGGTTGGCCTGATCAATTCCGTAATAACTTCTAAATTTTGCACACCATCCCAGACAAAAAAAGGAGTGATCGTATTAAAAGAAAAAGACAGCCAGCCGGCGGCAACAGGAATAGTTCCGGTCGTGGTCTCATATACCATAGTTGCCGATGCGGTCTCCGTTGAAAAAGTGGGGCTTGCAGGAAAAGTAGTGGAAGCATTATGTTTCAACCAAACCCTGATGGTCAGGTTTCGGTCGTAATAAAAAGCCGCCCCGGTTTTTTCCCAGGCAATAGACATGATACTTATTCCGCTGCTCATGCCTGCAGCCGTTAATTCTGCAGCTGAATAAATACACATATGACGTTCATTCCTGTCACCCGCCGTGGTAGAGCTGGACAAACCCGAAGTAGTAGTTGTGCTTACTGCAGTTCCGATGGTCACTACTGTTTGCGCCGAAGCACTTTGTACAAAAAAAATGGCTATCGCCGGGATCGTTGTACAGATCGTTTTATATAAAAGGCGAAGTAAAGAAACAGGGGCAGGTAAATTTTTTGCTTTCATAAATATTTTTTTTTCAACATCACAAAATTTTGAGGTTGCAAATTAATTTTTAAACCCCATATTGGCGAAACAAATTGTTCAAATAAACGGGTTATTTTACGAATAAACATAAAACGATTATTAACGGGGGGTTTTGCCCCCGAAAATCATAGGATAGCTAAAATTCGAAATGGGAATTACTGGTCTGAATAACTTTCTTTTGGCACCGGAGCAACTTTACTACTTTTACTTTGTCTTTTATACAGATGCAAAAGTATCATGTGACCATACAGTTCGAAATGAGTGATGAATTAATGGACCTTGTCCCGGCCCACCGCACTTATATCAACTATCTTATCAACAAAGGAATCATTGACCATTATGCTGTAAGTATGGAAACACAGCGGTCATGGATCACACTGAATGCAGAAAACAAGAAAGAGGTGGAAAAGTTGCTGAAGAAATCTCCTTTATTTAAATTCTGGACCTTTGAGATCGACGAATTGTTTGTCTTGGATGGACAGCATTATCGTTTGCCGGAAGTAAACCCTAATTAATTCAAAAGTCAAAATTGAAAATTCAAAAAAAGTACCCTTTTGAATTTTGATTTTTTACTTTTTATTTCTCAATCCATTTTGGTTTTTGCTTCATGACGTTCTTAAAAACAGGACATTTTTCTGTATGCGCCCCCGGCAAATAACCCGTACTCATTAAAAACTCATTCACGATCTCACCACCGGTAAAACGAAATGTTTGTTTGAACAACTTCACCCATTCTTCTTTTGTTTTAGGGTGATGATGATCTAACCATTTTTTAAAAGAGCCTGATCCTTTTTGAATCGCCTTTATACATTTTGCATTATGAATAGCTGCTTCGATCTTTAACCGGTTACGGATGATGCCGGCATCCTGCATCAGTTTTTCTTTTTTCTTATCTGAGTAGCGGGAAACTTTATCAATATTAAAACCATCAAAGGCTTTGAAAAAATTATCTTTCTTCTTCAGGATCGTTTCCCAACTAAGTCCCGCCTGGTTTATTTCCAGCACTAATCTTGCAAACAAAAGATCATCATCATCAATGGGAAACCCGTATTCATGATCATGATACTGCCGGTGAACAGTATCTTTTCCGCTATTCAATACAAATTCGCAATAGGTAGTTGCCATATAGTAGAATCAGAACCGAAAATAATCAAGAATTTTTTGTCTGCAAGGCATCACAGCCCTATCTTTGCCGTCCTTAAAAGGGAGTTTAGCTCAGCTGGTTCAGAGCATCTGCCTTACAAGCAGAGGGTCGGCGGTTCGAACCCGTCAACTCCCACCCTAAAACCCGGTATCCCGGGTTTCTTTATTTTTACACTGAAATCTTACTAGCCGCCTTTTACGTATTTCTTTTCCGACGATTTTAATTAGAACCAAAAAACTATCGATATGGAAAACAAAGGCCTCATATTTATTCCCGATATCAGCGGTTTCACCCGCTTTATGAATGAGACCGAGATCGGTCATAGCCAGGCTATCATCCAGGAACTGCTGGAAATAATGATCAATGCCAACCAGATCGGCCTGGAGGTTTCCAGTATCCAAGGCGATGCCATCCTGTTTTATAAATTCGGAGCTGCCCCGGATATGGATGCATTGTATAAACAGGTAGAAAAAATGTTCCATGATTTCCATCGTTATCTTCTCATGTATGATCAGCGACGCATCTGCCAGTGTGAAGCCTGCAAATCAGCCTCGGGGCTGACACTTAAAGTGATCACTCATTACGGAGAGTTTACAGGATTTAATATGAAAAATTTTTCAGGGAGTTTGAACCTGCATGGAAAAGATATCATCGTTGCCCACCAACTGATGAAAAACGATATCGAGCTGCATGAATATTGGCTGGTAACCGATCAGTTGAGACCTGAATCGGCACCGGCTCAGTTGCCCGAGTGGGTAAACTGGAACAGCAGCGCCAAACATACTGAGCATGGTTCAATCCCGTTTCAATACACCCATCTTACACCACTTAAAGATGAGATCCCTCCTGCCGAAGACCCACAACTCGAAATAACCAATAAAGTAAAAGTGATGACGGTAAGCAGAGAATTTGACGTGGAGATCAATGAGCTTTTTTTCAATACGATCGATTTCAGCCAGCGAAAAAACTGGTTGGTTGGCATTAAGGATGCTGACCAGGTAAGTGATCCGCTTCTCCGGGTGGGGAC
>DATHDV010000040.1:0-52563 GCA_035318845.1 Chitinophagaceae bacterium | reverse complement strand
CTTTAGTCGGGCTTATTGTTTTTATTTCCTTCAACGCTGATTTTCTTAATCCCTGTTTCAGAATTTTTTCCTGAAGTTTGCTTCAGAAAAAATAAACATGAAGTGCAGGATCTGTCAAAATGAAGAAGGTAATATTTCGTTTGAACTTACTGAAATGATGTATGGCTTCAGAGATAAATTCAACTATTTTCAATGTGCCGCATGTGAATGTATCCAGATAGTTTCTCCACCGGCTGACATGAGTAAATATTACCCGGGAGATTATTATTCATATACTGCCGATAAAACAGTAAAAAGGTCAGGTTTGTTCCAACGGTTGCAGTGCCGGAGTTTTGTAAGAGGAAACAGGTCCCTGTTCGGAAAAATAATTACCTATAAATACAAACCCCCGGAGTTTTATCAAACGCTGAAGAATTTAAAACTGCTTAAACTTTCCTCCCCGGTACTTGATGTGGGTTCGGGAAGCGGGGAGCTGCTTAAAAATTTCTACAAAGCGGGATACAATGACCTGACCGGCATAGATCCCTATATTGAAAAAGACATTGTTTACAATGATGAGCTAAGAATTGAGAAGAAGGAATTATTTGATGTGAGCCGGGAGTTTGATGCTATCATGCTTAATCATAGTCTTGAGCATATGGATCAGCAGTTGGAAGTTTTGAAAAAAATATATTCCATCCTCTCAAAGGATGGAAGGTTGCTGATCCGGATCCCCATCGTCAGCAAGCCGCTAATGGAAGAATACGGGTTGAACGTTGTTTCCCTGGATGCCCCGAGGCATTTTTATATCCATTCTTTTAAAAGCATCAGCCTTCTTGCGGAGAAAGCCGGGTTTATTACGGAAAAAGTGATCTATGATGCACATGAGTTTTCATTTTGGGGCAGTGAGCTATATAAAAATGGCATCAGTCTTCAGAATGACCCTGAAAGTTATTTGGTCAAAAAAACATTCTCAGATGCGCAAATGGCCGATTGGCGTACCCGTATTGAAGAATTGAATAAAAGAAAAGAAAGTGATAACCTCGCTATTTACCTGAAGAAATAACCTGCTCCTTAAATAGTTCAGTTACTGTAGACTGATTTCCCCCTTTGCATCTAAACCTTCTGGCACATCATTTGTTTCCTTTGTTTTGGAGATTCATATCCTTCAAAGAATTCATACATAAAAAGGGAATGGCCAAACTATGCAAACCGATCATTTATTTCGGACCCGCTTGCAAATTGACATTTTCAACGATGTATGAATGATGTAACTTATTTATAAAGTTATATAACACTCACAGAATTAGACCTGCCGACCTTTATGTTAACGTTGTAAAAACTAGTTCAAGAATTAAATTTAAAAATATGAAACAGGTAAAAAGGTTTGGTTTTGCAACTGCATTACTTTGCGTAACAACTTTGCTTATTGCGGCATTTATGGTCCTTTTCAGCAATGCCGGTTGTTCATCGACTGATAAATCAAAAACAACAGACTCAACGGGTAAAACTACAATTTCAGTAGTGAATGGACCAGCGGGCGAATTAAAAACCAACATGCGCAAACTTTGGGAAGACCATGTTACATGGACCCGGAATGTTATTTTTTGCATTGCCGACGATCTTCCCGGGGCTGACCAGGCCACGAAGCGGCTTCTTCAAAACCAGGTTGATATTGGCAATGCCATCAAACCATACTATGGGGAAGATGCCGGGAAAAAGCTTACCGATCTGCTTACCCCGCACATCACTATTGCAGCAGAAGTAGTTAAAGCCGCCAAAGCCGGAAATACTGCAGCTCTTGATGATGCCAATAAAAGATGGCAGGAAAACGCCGACCAGATATCTGCATTTTTAAGCAATGCAAACCCGGCATGGGATTTAGAACACATGAAAATGATGATGAATGATCATCTCAAATTAACAACTGATGAAGCGGTGCAACGCATCAAAAAGAATTATGATGCTGATATAGCCGCTTACGATAAAGTACATGATGAGATCCTGAAAATGTCAGACATGCTGACTGATGGTATCATCAAACAGTTTCCTGAAAAATTTAATGATTCCGGTACGAAGACAGCATTAAAGTAAACCGAAGAAAAAATAATGGAAAAATATATTGAAGCAACCATCCTCCGGCCGCTGGGAGACCGCAAGATAGATGCGCCCCTGGTCACTATTGATCTGCCCTCCTTTATTGAACAGATCAGGAAAGAAAAGAAATGGAAAGATACTGACCGGAATGCCATCACTGTTTTTAAAGCAAATGGCTTGCGCATTGTACTCATTGCATTGCGTAAAGGCGCTGAAATGATCAGGCATACAGCAAACGGGCTGATCAGCGTACAGGTACTGGAAGGAAAAATGCAATTACATACAGACGAACGGTCTTTTAAATTGGGCACAGGGCAAATGCTGGCACTGCATGAGGGCATACCGCATAGCCTGCTGGCTAAAAAGAAAACGATATTCCTGTTAACGCTCACAACTTCATTGGCTGAAGATTCAATCATGGAAGAATCATATTATAATTCGCTGGTTTTTTAAAAGATTTTAAATGAATACGAACAGGCTTTCAAAAACACTTGAAGCTGCATTGAATGCGCAGATCACTAAAGAAGCACACGCATCGCAGATCTATTTATCGTATGCAGCATGGGCCGACGGGCAAGGAATGGAAGGCATCGCCAATTTTCTTTTCAGGCATGCACAGGAGGAACGCAACCATATGATGAAAATACTCGAATACATTTTGAAGCGTGGCGGTAAAGTAAAAATAACGGCTATTCCTGCTCCCCCGGAAGCCCCGGTAAATATCAACGACTGTTTTGAAAAAGCTTTTGCCCATGAAGTAGATAACACAAAAGCTGTTTATAAAATTGTAAAGATGAGTTTTGATGAAGAAGACTGGGCCACCTGGAATTTCATGCAGTGGTTTGTAAAAGAACAAACCGAGGAAGAAACACTTGTGATGACCTTATTAAATAAGATGAAAATTGCAGGCGGTAATAAAATAAGCGGCGAGGCCTTATATTCTTTGGACAGGGATCTTGTAAATACTCCCGACGAAGCGAGACCGGCGCAGGATATAACGGCTGTTGATCCCTGAAAAAAAGCTACTGCCGCCAGGCTGGTTTAAAACAAAAGCGGTTCCCAAAAGAAAACCGCTTTGTATTTCACCAAAACCAACTATTGCAACATTAGGTTGCAGTAATAAGACATTCTCAGGTAGCCGGTTGCTGCTTGACAGGTTTTCCCAACCACACTATTTTTCCCTCTAATTTCCGGACGAGGAGCATAATTCCCACAAAGATCAAAATGAACGGACCCGCAAACCCCTGCGGGGGCCGGTTTTTTATTATTTTTCCCCGGGAAATAGGAAGAACAAATTTTTTAACAGTGATTTTGACCCGGTTTTGAAAAAATAGTTGTCTCTTTAGGAAGCTAAATCCTGATTTATGAGATACATCTACACTTTATTTTTTATTGTGTTTTCATTGTTTGCTTCTGCACAGTTTTCCTTAAACGCCGGTTACTCTCTTAGTTTGCCACAACAAAAGATGGCAGATAACATCAATCCGCTACATAGTATTACAGGTGGCATCATGTATAAATTACCGGGAACATTAAATAGGATACAGGTCGGTATTGATGCCGGCTGGGGTATGTATGCAAATACAAGGAAAATGCAAACATTCAATTTTGGAAACGGTACGTCCACAGAAACATGGGTAAACTATAGCAGCAATGTGATACAAGGCAGTTTTACCAGCCGTATTTTTTTTCTAAAAGATAAAAACATACTGCCTTATGCAAGTGGTAAAGTTGGATATACAAGTTTTTACAGCAGGATTTATATTGAGGACCCCCAGGATCCCAATGGTTGTAAAGCATTAGATCAGCATAACCTGATCAAAGATGGAACCATAATGACTGGTCTTGGAGCTGGTTTACAGGTCAACTGGAATGCCTTCGGAAGGAAAAGCAGAAAAAAAGACACTTTTATTGACATCAGTGTACATAACATAAGGGGCGGCAATGTGGATTACATCAATACAAAAAAATTGATAGATGCCAACAACCCGCCAACAGGAACAGATGGCAAGCCCCTCAATGTAACATTTATTAATGCTACCACTCAGCAGATCCATGAGCACCAGGTCGCAGAAGTATATACTACAGCTTTACGAATGCTTGAATTTAAAATATCTGTTGTTTTCTCTTTGAATAAATAACGTTGATACTAATTACAAATAAAAAGCGGCCCTGCTTAGAGCCGCTTTTTTATAACCATTAGTCTGGTCTTTAATCCTTTCAGGCTTCTCTCGCTGCATTTTTTAATTTTCCCAACCACACTTTTTTCCCCTGTAATCTCCGAACGAGGAACATAATCCCCACAAAAATGAAAAAGAACGGGCCGGCAAAACCTAGTAAGGCGATGAACCTGGTTCCGTAAAAGTTTTGCATCGGTCTTTTTAACCGTTCCGCTATCAGGTACATGCTTGGCACCATGATCAGCGTAAGGAAGAATGAAAGAATAAGACCAAAGATGATCGTCCAGCTCAACGGACCCCAGAACACTACACTGTCGCCTCCAAAGAAAATAGTGGGACGCAGGTGCTGAAACAATCCCACAAAGTCAATATTAAATCCAATGGCTAATGGCAACAGACCTAAAATAGTAGCCACGGCTGTTAATAATACCGGAATGATCCTGATCTTTCCCGCCTGTATCGCTGCTTCTCTTGTCCGCATCCCCCTGCCCCGAAGTTCATCTGTAAATTCGATGATAAGGATACCATTCTTTATCACAATACCGGCAAGGCCAACAACACCTACCAGTAACATGATGGTCGCAATCGTCATCCCTGTTATTGCATAACCAAGCAATACGCCAATCACGGAGAAGAATATCTCGGTAATAACAATGAACGGTTTACTCATGGAATTGAACTGCAACACCAATATTAAAAAGATCAGGCCGATAGCAATGATAAATGCTGTTCCCAAAAATGCCTGTGTTTCTTTTTCCTGTTTACTTTGGCCGCTTAGTTTGATCGTAACATCAGCCGGAATTTTTACCCGGCCTTTAAAATCATCAATTTTTAATTGAAGCTCCTTATTGACTTTGCCAACCATGGTTGGGTTCAGTACATTACCCTGTATCTGTATAGTACGTTTTACATTCTTTCTTTTTACAGCACCTGTTGTATTGGTATAATCGATCGTTGATACCGCGCTGAGCGGAATTGATTTCACCTGCATGGTATTCATATCCATGAACGTGATACGCATATTGAGCAGGTCGGTGATGTTCTGACGCTTCAGGTCAGCGTAGCGCAGCTGTATCTTGTATTCATCTTCACCGTCTTTTATCTTACTTACTTCTTTTCCAAAGACGGCCGTACGTAGTTCCATTCCTATCTGCCCGGTGCTGATACCTTCAAACATGGCTTTCTGCCTGTCCACGTTAATGGTGATCTCGGGGTTATTCAGGTCCACATCAGGCTGCAGGTTTTCAATACCATCTATTTTATTTGTGTCTAAATAATTAAAGAGTTGTGTGGCGACCTCAGAGATGCTTTCAAAATTATCACCGGCCACTTCAATATTCACCGGCGGATCAGTGGGCGGACCGCCATCTTCCTGCGCCACTTCTACAATGGCACCGGGAATTCCCTGCACAGCTCCTCTTATTGCATCTTTATATGGACCTGTTCTTTTGCCATGTCTTTTTTCAAAATCAACAAAGGATACCTGGATACGGCCTAAATTGGATTGAACGCTCCGGTTATTATCTCTCGGGTTATTGGCACTCACCGCTACATTCGTGATAATACTTTCAACGATACCGCCTTCTGTTCCCGGTTTTTCTTTTTCCAATACTTTCTCCACTCTCTTTTCCAATATACTTGTAATGCTATCGGTATATTTTACATCCGTGCCTACCGGTAGTTTTATATATACATAAACAAAATGGGGATCACCGCTGGGAAAGAATGTTTGTTTATTTCCACGCAGCGTCAATAAAGCAAAAGAAAAAATGAATAAGCCAAAAAGAGAGATAAATGCATATACCGGTCTTTTACCTGCCAATACCCAGCGCAACAATTTTTCATACCGCGCCATCAGTTTGGGCAATACTTTCTTCTGGAATGAATGGATCAGGTCTTTCAATACATAAGCATTAAGCACCATTAAGAGAGCCATCAGCAAAAGGAAATTGGCAAGACCATGCATGCCGGGCAAATGCAATAAAATACCGGCAACTGCAAAAACAATAAACCATTTATTTCTGAATACAGCTTTTTTAGGTTTCTCATACTCCTTTCCTTCCGGTTTCATAAAACTTACGGCGAAAACCGGGTTGAAAATAAATGCAACGATCAACGATGCTGCCAATGTAAGTATCAAAATTGTTGGCAGGTAGATCATGAACTTACCGATCAATCCTTTCCAGAACAATAAGGGAAAGAATGGAGCCAGTGTGGTGGCCGTACCGGCCAGTACCGGTATGAACACTTCTCCCGCAGCTTCCTTGGCACTGCGGATGATGGGCACTTTTCCATTATTATAAATACGGTGAGTGTTCTCAATGACCACGATGGCATCGTCCACGATAATTCCCAATCCAAACAACAGGGCGAACAATACAATGAAGTTGAGCGTAACTGTTGTGCCGATAACACTATCTGCCAATGGTAAAAATAAAAAAGCAACAAAAACACTCAGCGGCACACTTAACGCAACAAAGAAGGCATTGGTAACACCCATGAAGAACATCAGGATGATCAATACGAGGATAAAACCAATGACGATGGTATTGATCAGTTCTGCAAAAGAAGTTTTCGTCTGCTTGCTCTGGTCGCCGGTAAATTCCACCCGCAGGTCCTTGGGCAGTTCTTCATTTTTCTGCATGTCCAATACTGCTGCTTTCACTTTATCTGCACAGTCGATCAGGTTCTCTCCTGCCCTTTTTACAATATTAAGTGTAACAACATTTTTACCATCCAGCCGGGCATAACTGTCTTTCTCTTTAATGGTATCTTTTAATTCTGCTACATCTCTTAAATAAACGGATGCTCCCTGTGTGCTGCTGCGGACAACAATATTTTGCAGGTCCTCTACACTGGTAAACTGGCCCTTGATCTTCAATGTACGTTTCATATTACCCACTCCTATCAAACCGCCGGTGATATCGTTATTCTCCCGGCTGATGGCATCTTCAATGTCCCTGAAACTTACTCTCGCTGCAGTTAATTTATAAGGATCAACATTCACCTGTATCTCTCTTTCCGGTGCACCTACGATCTCCGCTCTTGTTACTTCGCTCAATTCTTCAAACCGGTCCTGCATTTTATCTGCATACTGTTTTAGTTTGATGCCATCATAATCACCGCTCACATTGACGAACATGATAGGCATTTCACTAAAAGCAAATTCCTGTACGTTGGGTTGTGAAGTAAGATCATTAGGCAGGTCGGTCTTTGCTCTATCAATGGCGTCTTTTACTTTTTGTTTGGCGATTTCAATTTTGATATCTGTATCAAATTCTATGACGATCAGGCTGTAATCTGTCTGCGAAGTGCTTTGAATTTTATTCACCTTGGCGCCGCTGATGCCTTTCAGTTGTTTTTCGATCGGTCTTGTTACGAGGTTCTCAATATCCTTTGGCGAATTGCCCACATATACCGTGGTCACCGAAATGGTCGGCACCACGATATCCGGGTACTGTTCCTTGGGCATGGAGTTGAACTTTGTCAACCCATATAAAGTGATAAGGATGGCGATAATATAAATAGCGGTCCTGTTGTCAATAGCCCAACTGGCGGGGCGGAATTGTTTAAATTTTTCTTTACTGCCTGTAAAAATTTTCATCTGGAATATTTTAGATCATCAATTTGATTTTGGTTAGCCAGCTGCAGAATTACTATCATCGTCTGTTGCAACCCGCAGGGTTAGTATTTTTCTTTCTTCCAGTGGAAGAAAGAAAAATACTAACCCTTCATCGTTCTGTTCGCTACTCAACAATGTTGAACCCCTCCGGGGTTCTGAAAACAATTCGTTTATTTATTCCCACGGATAAATCCGTGGACTACCGACATTTTCATTTCCCACGGATAAATCCGTGGGCTATTTTCTTATTCCTTATTTCTTATTTCTCATTCCCGGTCGTCACCGCCTGCCCGTCATACACCGTCTGGTAACCTTCGGTAATTATTAATTCACCTCCCGTCAAACCACTTTTTATTTCTATAAGACCATTATAAGCTTCGCCAACGATCACTACTTTTTTTCTGACCACGGTTTTATCGCCTTCTTTCACCATTACATATACATACTTTCCTTTCTCGTCGCTTTGCACCACATTGACAGGAACCGCAACTGCAGCTTTTGCAGAATAATCCAGGATCTTCATGGTAGCGGTTTGGTTGGGTTTCAGCGAAGGATCTGAAGGCAGTTTCGCTTCCGCAACAAATGATCTTGTAACAGGATCTATAGATCCCCCAACCATGCTGATGAAAGTATGGTAGGGCGGTTTGTCACTGTCAGCGATCACAATTTCCACTTTATCATTTTTCTTTATTCTTGTGACATAATTCTCCGGAACATTGGTAACTATTTTTAAATTATTGTTGTTCACGATACGGATACCAGACTCCGGCCTGGCGGCACCCTGCGGAGAAAAGAACTCACCCACTTTTACATTCATTACATCGATCATCCCGCTGATGCCCGCATATACATTCGACATATTGGCCTGTTCCTGCGCCATGCCTACCTGTGCCTGTGCAGCTTTGAGCTGACTTTGCAATGCATCCACATCAGCTTTTGCATTGATCACATTCATTTCGGTGCCGATATTTTGTTCCCACAAATTCTTATGACGTTCATATACTGTTTGCGCCTGGGCCAATCTTGCCTTTAATACACCTGTTTGTTGCTGCGCTGCTACAACTGATTGTCTTGCCATGGCATCATCCAGTTTTAATATCAGTTGCCCCTTGCTTACTTTACTCCCGGCCTTTACATAGATCGCTTTCACCAATCCACCCTGGCCGGTTGGGGCCACATATGCCATTCCTTCTGCATCGATCTTACCCTGCAGTTCTATATAGTGCGTAAAATCCTGTATCCTCAGGGTATCAACAGACACCAGTTTCTGCGCTTGCTTTGCACTTTTCGGATCAGCTTTTGCGATCTCGTCTTCCAGCTTGCGGATATCAGCATCCAGCTCATTCTTTTGTTTCTTTAATTTTTCCAGTTTCACTTTCATGTCGCCGGTGTCGCCTTTCTTATCCTTGGCGCTGCTGCCGCAAGCCACCAACGAAACAGCAATTATCGCTACGAATGAAATTTTCAAAATGTTATGCATAAAGTTTGGTTTATGTTCCTTGTCAAAATAAGTATTGAGATCTTTATTTGTTTCTTGTGCCATCTTTCAGGTTTTATAATATTCTTATTAACTAATCAGTCTAAGTTCCCCTTTAGGCAACCGAGCTTAAAGCGAAGGTTGCGAACATCGTTCAGGGGCTTATAATTTTCCCAGTGCTTTTAAATAACTAACTCTTGCGATGATGGCGTCATACAATGATTTAAAGTAATTGGATTGCGCCTGCTGCAGGTCCGTATCTGATTGCAGGATGGCAAAACTGGAACTCATCCCTGCTTCATATTTTTTCTTTTCCGTGTTGTACACTTTTTCGGCCAGCTTCATATTGTCTTCCTGCATATCCATATTCAGGATGGCATTGGTCAGTGTATTTTTCGCTGTGGTTATTTCCAGGTCAATTCCTTTTTTGGCCTGGTCCAAACTGTTCTCAACTTTTTGAAGAGTAAGTCTTGACTGTTGTATCTTATATTTTTTGGCGAACCCATCGAATATGGGGATGCTGACATTGAGACCAACCTGGTTTGTATTATACCAGAACCATGGTTTCCCCCCGGCGTTCATTGCAGCAGAGCTCCGTTGCCCTGTTTCCTGGAAAGAATAAAAAGCAGCCAGCGTAGGGAAATAGGAAAGCTTATACCTTCTTATATCATATCCCTGTAACTTTTTTGCATTATTCAGGAATTTCACTTCGTTGCGGTCCTCATAAGAAAAACCGGTTTCAAGCAGTCCTTCTTTTATTTGCGCCGGGGTTAAGATGTCTTTTAATACCAGCGTATCTGATTGTGATATTCCCATTGTCATCTTTAAAACAGCATAGCCATTAGCGATCCCGTTTCTTAATTGAGTTTCGATCGCAGTTGTATTATTCAGGGAAACTGTTGTCTTGTCAATATCCAGTCTTTCCACAAACCCGTTCTTAAACATCACTTCCATGTCATGCGATAATTTCTGCAGCCGTTTCAGGCTTTCCTGGACATACCACAACTGTTTTTCACCGATCAATACGGCATAATAACTTTTATACACGGCTACCCTTACATTGTCTTCTGCCACTTTTATCTGCAGCTCGCTTGATTCCAGCAATGCTTTTCTTGCTTTCAAACCCACAAAGACCTGCGGCTCGAATAATAGTTGTTGCAAGGTGGCGCCCATATTTATATTCCAGGGAGAGAAAAAAGAAAAATTTCTTACTTTGAATTCGCCATCTGAAGTAATAGGGACGCCGTTGCCATCTTTCACCCCTTCTTTTTTCAACACGTCATAAACCGAGAGTTCCGTTGCATCGGGAAACTGTATTAGTGGCAGGGAGAGATAATGATTCCCCTGCAAGGAGCCATTGACCTGTGGCAAAGCTGCGGCCGTAATTTCTTTGTTTCTTGCTGCTGCAATTTGGTAATCGAGACGAACATTTTTCAGATCGTTCACATTTTTAAAAGCAATATCAACAGCTTCCTTTACCCCGACCTCATATTTCTGCTGGGCCGATGCTGCATGGGCAAGCAGCAATAAAACGATCACCCCGCTTCTATGGAACCATTTTCTTGTCATGTGTAATAGATTTTTTTTCCTGTTTGTATTTCAGAATTAATTTATGCCCTTTCAACGTGGCAACACCGTAGAGATAATGTTCAATGATCTCCTGTGTCACTTCCACGAGGTTATATTTCCGTGGTGGAAAGACAGCGATATTAAAAGCGATCATCATGGACTCCAGGCGAAACTTCGACAGGATGTCCACATTGATCTCCGGTCTGAACAATTCTTCCCGGATACCTCTTTCCAAATTTTTACTGATAACATCCAGTAAAAATTCATTCTTATGTTTTAAAAATTTCCGGAATGATGCTGTATGAAATTTTTCCAGGTCGTATAATACCATGGGGTTCATATTCCGGAACTGTTCGGCAATATTTTCCATGGTGATAAATATTTCATCCACGGCATCAACGGAGTGCTGCCTGCACCCCAGGCAATCCTGCTGGCCTTTTTTCAGTTCCTTCTCCACTACGGCATCTACCAGTTCATCTTTATCGGCAAAGAACTGGTACAGGGTTTTTTTTGACATGGCCAACCCGGCAGCTATATCGTCCATGGAAATGGAGCGGATGCCATACTGCATGAACAATTCGTCTGCCTTTGCCTGTATTCTTTCTTTTTGATCCATTTTGTAAACCTAATAGTTATTGAGAGAGGCAAAACTAGGGAAACTTTTTATGTTGCCAAAGTTTCCATCGGCTTTTTTGACCGCTTGCACCGATTTTTTGCCGCAACTGGCCGATTTATTTTCTGTTATCTTTATATATTAATCGACTGATATGAAGAAAGCATTTGGCGATTTGTTACCGCGGGAGCCGTTCAAATGGAAAAAGGTCATTCAATATTTGCTGCAGGGTTTGCTGATCATTGCTCCTATCGCTATAACGATCTATTCTATCTACTGGATCGTTTCTACCGTTGATAACTGGCTGCCCATTTTCCGGCAACCCATCAAAGATTTCCAGGGTCATACTATCGGGTACCAGGTAAAAAACTATGGTCTTGGATTCGTGATCATCCTCGTAGCCATCATTTTGATCGGCTACCTGAGTTCTTTTTTTATTCAATCCAAGATATTTGCTTTATTTGATTCCTGGCTGGAAAAAACTCCGGGTATAAAATATATCTATTCTTCTGTCAGGGATTTCTTTGGGGCTTTTGCCGGTGAGAAAAAGAAATTCAATACGCCCATACTGGCCAATGCCTTTGCAGACGATGTATGGATAATGGGTTTTTTGACCGATGAAGAACTTGAAAAATTTGACATGGGCGCTGAAATGGTTTCCGTTTACATACCACAGGCCTACCACTGGGCCGGGCAATTATATGTGCTGCCCCGCAACAAGATAAAAAGGCTTGATAAAATAAGTCCGGGTGATGCCATGAAATATGCTGTATCGGGCGGAGTAGTGGATGCAGAGGAAGATAAAGTACATATAAAGGAAACAAAACCGGTTGTAGTGGAGGACAGGAAACCGGCACCGTTATATAATTCCGGGGAAGAAAGCCCTTTATAGTTGCCATCATGAAGAAAATATTTTTTATTTCTTTTTTCTTACTCCTTTCGCAGCAGGTTTTTTGCTGGGGATTTTATGCGCATAAAAAGATCAACTACTATGCTGTTTTTTTATTGCCGCCTGAAATGATGGTTTTGTATAAACCCAATATTGATTTCATTACCGAACATGCGGTGGATCCCGATATGCGGAGATATGCGGTGCCCGAAGAAGGGCCGAGACATTATATAGATATAGATCATTATGGAAAATATCCTTACGATTCATTGCCGAGAAAATGGACTGATGCCGTAGCAAAATATTCAGAAGATACATTGAACATGTATGGCATTGTGCCGTGGTGGTTGCAAACGATGTTGTCCCGGCTAACCAATGCATTTAAAGAAAAGAACCAGGCAAAGATCCTGAAATACTCTGCAGAGATCGGTCATTATATTGCCGACTCGCATGTTCCGCTGCATGCCAACAGCAATCATAACGGGCAGTACACGGATCAAAAAGGCATTCACGGTTTTTGGGAGAGCAGGATACCCGAACTTCTGGCAGAAAAAGAATGGGATTTCTTTATCGGCAAAGCAGAATACATAAAAAACCCTGCCGACTTTATCTGGAAAAGGGTATTGGAAAGCGGCGCCGCTTCTGATACGGTATTGAAATATGAAAAGGAGTTGACAAGGACTTTTCCTTCCGATCAAAAATTTTCATTTGAGAACAGGAATGGAATAACCATCCGTCAATATTCTTCCGCCTTTTCAAAAAAATATAATGAGATGCTGAAAGGCATGGTAGAAAAGAGAATGCGGCAATCCATTTATGCCGTTGCCTCATTCTGGTACACCGCCTGGGTAAATGCCGGTCAGCCTGATCTGAAAAAACTTGGCAACAAAGAATTCACTGCCGCAGACCTGAAAGAATTTGAAAGCCTGAACAGTTCCTGGAAAAATAGTGCGATTAAGGGACGGGAACATGAGTGATACTGGTTGCTGGTTACTAGTTACTGGTTTCCCGTTCAGGAAGCTAATAACTATCTATAGTGGCACCCGAGACCAGAAACCTGCAACCAGCAACAAGCAACAAGAATCCAGCAACAAGCAACTTATATTTGCAAATTCATTTATTGATCTATGACTGAGACCGTAAAATCCGTATTACATAATTTCGGCGCAGGACCATCCATTCTTCCCCGGGAAGTTTTTGAAGAAGCCAGCCGTTCGATCCTTGATTTCAACGATACAGGTTTATCCATTTTAGAAATTGGTCATCGCACTCCTTTATTCCAACCGGTAATGGATGAGGCAAGAGCATTGGTAAAAGAACTGATGAACCTGGATGATGATCATGAGGTTTTGTTTTTACATGGCGGCTCTACCACCCAGTTCATGCAGGTTCCGATGAACCTGCTGAATGAAAATGAAATGGCAGCATATACCGAAACGGGAACATGGTCAGGCAAAGCGATCAAGGAAGCAAAATTATTTGGCCATGTAGAAATTGTTGGTTCATCCAAAGAAAGTAATTACACAACGATCCCTAAAAATATTTCTGTCACTCCTACAGCCGCTTACCTGCATATGACCAGCAACGAAACCATTGCAGGTACTCAATGGCATGATATTCCATATGATTGCGGAGTTCCATTGGTGGCCGATATGTGCAGCGATATTTTGAGCAGGGTCCTCGATTTCAATAAGTTTGGGCTGATACATGCAAGCGCCCAGAAAAATATGGGAGCTGCTGGTGTAAATATTGTTGTGATCGATAAAAATATTTTAGGAAAAGTAAACAGGGTCATTCCCACCGTGCTTGATTACCGCAACCATATCAAAGAAGGAAGCATGTTGAATACACCACCGGTGTTTGCCGTATATGTGGTCATGCTGATGCTGCGCTGGACAAAAAACAAAGGCGGCGTAGCAGCTATGGAAAAATTAAATAATGCCAAAGCAAAATTATTTTATGATACGCTGGATGCATTGCCAGTCTTTACCGGGCCGGTGGCCAAAGAAGACCGGAGTAAGATGAATGCTGTTTTTTTAATAAAAGATGCTGAACTGGAAAAAGAATTCCTGGATTCCTGTAAGAAAGAAGGAATGGTCGGCGTTAAGGGTCACCGCAGCGTTGGTGGCTTCCGTGTTTCCATGTACAATGCGCTTCCCATTGAAAGTGTAAAAGCAATTACTGACTTAATGAAAATATTTGCACAGAAACATGGATAATATATTGTTCAAAATGACCATCCGTATGTGCGAACCTAATCGTTATTAATAAACGCCGTTGTGATCTTCGTGGTTCTTTGTGCCCTTTGTGTTCCAATATTTTCTGGAGCACAAAGGGCACAAAGGATACACAAAGCACACAAAGAAAGAGCAAAGAAAGAGCAAAGATCCTATATACGAATAGTCTGTATATTCAATAATTAAATATTCAAATGGCAATCATAAAACCTTTTAATGCTCTAAGACCGAAAACAGAAATTGTGAGCCAGGTGGCATCAAGACCTTATGATGTTTTAAACAGCGAAGAAGCAAGAGCAGAAGCAAAAGACAATCCTTTTTCTTTTTTACATATCACCAAATCAGAAATTGATCTGGCGGAAGGCACTAACCCTCACAGCCAGGAGGTCTATAAGAAAGCAAAAGAGAACCTGCTGAAATTTATCAATAAAGATGATATCCTGTTCAGAGAAGAAAAACCATGTTATTATGTTTACCAGTTAAAGATGGACGGAAGAAGCCAGACCGGTCTTGTTTGCGTGTCTTCTGTCCAGGATTATAATGATGATATCATTAAAAAACATGAATTCACCCGGCCTGAAAAAGAAAAAGACCGTATTGATCACATGCGGACCATTGAAGCGCAAACCGGGAATGTTTTTTTAGCTTACCGCGATGTGATGGAAGTAAATGCACTCATCAACGGGTGGAAGACCACACAAAAACCGGTATATGATTTTACGGCCAGCGATGGCATCCAGCATACCATCTGGGTGATTGACCGGGATATTGTCATCAACTCGATTACGCAGTTATTCAATACCAATGTACCTTTTACTTATATCGCTGACGGGCATCACCGGGCGGCATCTGCAGCAAAAGTGAGTAAACAAATGCCCGACAGTGAAGATGCAAAGTATTTTCTTACAACTATTTTCCCTGCCAGCCAGTTAGCTATCCTTGATTATAACCGGCTGGTAAAAGACCTGCATGGATCAACTGCTGCAAAATTCATCAGCCGTTTGCAGGATGATTTTTTTATTACACTTAGTCCCGTGCCGGTAAAGCCATCGCAACCGCATGAATTCGGTATGTATCTCGACAGGCAATGGTATATCCTTAGTTCCCGGAAGGATAGTTACGGCGATGACCCGGTTGCTGTACTTGACGTAACCATCTTATCCAATAATATTCTTGAAAAATTGCTGGGTATAAAAGATCAGCGGACAGATAAAAGAATTGACTTCGTTGGTGGCATTCGTGGACTGGGGGAGCTTGAAAAAAGAGTGAACAGTGGTGAAATGAAAATAGCTTTTAGTTTATACCCGGTTACCATTGGCCAGTTATTTGCTATTGCTGATAGCGGAAATGTAATGCCTCCCAAAAGCACCTGGTTTGAACCAAAGCTGAGAGATGGTTTGCTGACTCATTTGATATAGGGAGTGGGGAATGGCTAGTGGCTAGTAGGGGTATTCCTACTTCCCACTCGTCAATCCCCACTCGCGACTAGCCATTCCCTACTAGCTTAAATATTCGTTATTTTGCAACAAAGGCGCCACTTAAAACGTCTCTGTTTTTTAATTTGCGGACAATGAAAAAAATTTTCTCCCTTCTTCTCGTTCTGTCTATTGGCTTCTCAGTAATGGCGCAGGAAGATCCGAAGACCCTGCATGAGACAGCTAAAACTTTTATGCGGTCCGGTGATTTTGATAATGCCATCATTGTATTAACAAGGGCCATTCAGCAGGATAAGAACAACCTGGACATGCAAAAAGACCTGGTGATGAGTTATTACCTGAAAAGGGATTATCAAAAAGCACTGAAGGGAGTGGAAGCATTAATTGACCGTGATGATGCGGATGCTGTTACTTTCCAGATAGCCGGCAATGTGTATAAAGCATTGGAGCAGGTAAAGGATTGTGAAAGGGTATATAAGAAGGGATTAAAAAAATTTCCAAAAAATGGTCCTTTATACAGTGAATATGGCGAGTTGCTTTGGGCCAAGAAGGATTTTTCCGCCATTGATCAATGGGAAAAAGGAATTGAAATGGACCCGGGTTTTAGCGGTAACTATTATAACGCTGCCTTATATTATTTCTATGCCAAGGACAAAGTATGGAGCCTGATCTATGGGGAAATATTTGTAAACATGGAAAGCCTGAGCGAAAGAGGCGCTGCCATGAGAGAACAATTGCTCCAGGCCTGGAAAGAAAAACTATTTGCCGATGCCGACCTGATGAAAGGAGAAGAAAAAAATAAAAGTGAATTTGCAAAAGCATTCCTGCAAGGGATGAGCAAACAAGCTTCGCTGGCCGGGAAAGGGATCAATACAGAAATACTGACCATGATACGTACCCGGTTCATCCTTGACTGGTATGAAAAAAATGCTATTAAATTTCCATTCCGTTTGTTTGATTACCAGCAGCAATTGATACGTGAAGGCATGTTTGATGCCTATAACCAATGGCTTTTTGGCGCAACAGAAAATTTAGCTGCTTACGATAACTGGACAAAGACGCATGCTGAAGAATACAATGGATTCAATACTTTTCAGCGGAGCCGTGTTTTCAAAATGCCGGCAGGGCAGCATTACCAGGAGAATTAAAAAATTACAACACATCGGAGTCTTGTCACTCCGACACAGGAGGAGTCTCAGCGACTTCAACCAACTGGAGATTTGAGTCTTTGAGATGCCTCGTTCCTCGGCATGACAAACACTCCGATATGTTGAACACTAACATGATTCACTCCTTAATAACCCCATTATTTTTTATTTATTGCTTTTTGCCTAATTTGTCTGTCCATTGATAACCTGTTTCAGGATTATCAATATAACTACGATTGCACCATGACAGAACCCCGGAGATTATTTGATTGCCTTCAATACCACCTGGAACGAAAGCCACTGGATGATATGCTGACCGGAAAAGAAAGCGGTCAATGGAAAAAGTACAGCACTGCAGCAGTAAAAGAGATCGCTGATAATTTGAGTGCGGGTTTGTTAAGTCTAGGAATAAGCAGCGGTGACATGACCGCCGAAGGCCGTGACAAAATAGCCATCCTCAGTAAGAACCGCCCCGAATGGATAATGCTCGACCTGGCCATTCAGCAGATCGGTGCTATCCTGGTGCCTGTCTATCCTACCATTAATGTAAATGAGCTTGAGTTTGTGCTGAAAGATGCACAGGTGAAACTTGTTTTTGTAAATGATGAAGACCTGTTTTTAAAAGTATTGAGCCTGAAAGAAAAAGTGCCCGGTCTGAAAGACATTTATACATTTGAACATGTTGCCAATGCAAAACACTGGAAAGAAGTTACCGCTCTCAGCACTCCTCCATTAATGGAGCAGGTTAAATTGATCGCGGATAAAATTAAGTACGAGGACCTCGCTACTATCATTTATACATCCGGTACCACCGGCATACCCAAAGGGGTAATGTTATCACATCGTAACATTCTTTCCAATGTGATGGCTTGCATTCCCTGTTTTCCGCCGGGGGAAGGACTTCGTTCATTAAGTTTTCTGCCACTCAATCATATTTTTGAAAGGATGGTTAGTTATCTCTACCTGTTCAGGGGTACCTCTATTTATTACGCCGAGAGTTTAGATACTATTGCTGACAACTTGCGGGAAGTAAAACCAAATATGTTCACGACGGTTCCCCGGTTACTGGAAAAAGTGTATGACCGCATCATGCAAAAAGGTAATGAGTTGAAAGGAATAAAAAAGAAATTATTTTTTTGGGCACATAGTCTTGCAGAAAAATTTGAGCTCAATAAAGACCAGGGCGCGGGATATAATTTAAGATTAAGCATTGCCAATAAAATTATTTTCAGCAAATGGAGAGAAGGGTTGGGTAATAATATTAAGTGCATTGTAACGGGTGGCGCAGCCTGCCAGGTGCGGCTGATCCGCATTTTTACTGCTGCCCGTATCCCCGTCATGGAAGGATATGGCTTAACGGAAACCTCCCCCGTCATTGCGGTGAACCGGTACCAGGAAAGCGGCAGAATGTTTGGCACTGTCGGTCCATTAATAGAAGACGTCCAGGTAAAAATTGCCGAGGATGGTGAAATACTTTGCAAAGGACCGAATGTCATGATGGGATATTATAAAAGACCTGACCTGACCGCACAGGAAATAACCGATGGCTGGTACCATACCGGCGACATTGGAATGTTTACAGAAAATAATTTTTTGAAGATAACAGACCGCAAAAAAGAACTCTTTAAAACAAGCGGTGGTAAATATGTGGCGCCGCTGGCCATTGAGAATAAACTGAAAGAATCGCCTTTTATTGAACAGGTGATGCTGGTGGGAGCTGAAAGAAAATTTGTAAGCGCATTGATCGTTCCTTCTTTTCCTAACCTTCGTGATTGGTGCCGAAAAAATAATGTGCCGGACAGCAGCAATGAAGAACTATTAAAAAACCCAAGAGTGATTGAATTGTTTAAAGAACTGGTTGAGAGTTTTAATAAGTTCTTTAATCATGTGGAGCAGGTGAAAAAATTTGAGCTGCTCGTCAATGAATGGAGTGTAGATACCGGGGAAATGACACCCAAGCTTTCCCTGAAACGAAAAGTGATCATGGAAAAATACCGCGATGCGATTGAAAGGATCTATGCCTGATTTTTCAACACAGAGATACAGAGAAACGGAGTTACACAGAGAAAAAGAAATTCATACCTAATCCTCTGTGCAACTCTGTAACTCAGTGTCTCTGTGTTGGAAGTTTTCTTTTCAATTTTGAGATATTCTCTAATGGGATTTTCCGGTTGAGTCTTTTCTCATACCACCGGGGCCACGGCGCTGCATCATCTTTTGAACAAAGTCGTCAAACTTTTTTTGCTGGTCACCGCTGAATAATGCTCTTACCTTTCTGAAGTGATTAATAGTAAGTTTATCAATGATAGCCTGCTGCTGGGCAATTAATCCACTGTAATTATTGACAAGGCTGTCATTTACATTTTCTTCTTTTATTAAACCAAAGAGGGATTTTTTCAAGGTTCTTACAGAATCAAAAACGGGCTTTATAGCTGTAAAATGTTCATCTTTTAATTTCTTGAATTCGGTTTGCTGTTGTTCGGTCATGCTTAATTCTTTCACCATCCTGTCAAACGGACCCCCACCCTGTTTTTTCATATCATGATGACCCCGGCCTTTCAGCATATAGACCAGCATCGCCGCATTAACAAGCAGCAGCAATATCACCGCAACAGTCAGAACTCTGTTAGTTTTCATTTATTTATCCTGGTTTAGATCGTACACAGTATTAATATCATTCACGCTGTACTCGGCTGCAATGGATTGCTGAACAGATTCGTTGTTGTCAGCCGTAGCAGTAGAAGTTTCATTATCGCCCTGCAAAAAAACAAATACGTTAATGGCAAGTACAAGCAACAGCGCCGAGACTATATAAACAGGCCTCAACATCCAACCCCGGCTATTATTTTGGGGTAGCCCTCTTTCCCCGCCTTCATGTCGGGCAAGCATCCTGGCCCTGAGGCGGGTATAAAAGAAGTCCGGGGCCGCTGCCCTTTTGCTTCCATCAAGGCTGCTGAGGATCTCTTCAATTCTATTATTTCTTTTATTATCCATAATTCCCTTTTTTGACGTCATTACTATTCAAAACCTTCGTCCGTAACCGCTTCCCATCCTGCCCTCAGGCAGGTTTTTCGAGTATTTTTCTCAAGTTTAACTTAGCCCTGTGCATCAGCGATTCAACAGCCGCCACCGAGGTTTTCATCACCTCGCTTACCTCCTTGTAACTAAGGTCTTCCAGCTTATGGAGGCTAAAAGCAGTTTTTTGGTTGTCTGGTAATTGACTGATCGCTTTGAACAGGCGGGCGGCATCTTCTTTTCTCTCCAGTGCTACACCCGGGTGATTGAAATCCGGTACCTCGAAGATCGGTTCGTTATTATCACCAAAAAGACGTTGCATGAACCCAAACCTTTTTTTGCTTTTGCGGCTGCGCAAAAGATCCAGTGCACGGGTAGTGGCAATACGGTAAAGCCAGGTAGATAATTTTGAATCGCCTTTAAACTGATGAATGGAACGATAGACCTGTATAAAAACTTCCTGCGCCACATCTTCAGCATCGCCGGCATTTTGAACAATACTGATGGCAGTATTAAAGATCCGGTCCTGGTAAGTATCTACCAGGTATTTGAATGCGGTTTCATCATTATTGCGGAGGCCCTGTATCAGTTCTTGTTCATTCAACCGTTGGTAGATTTGTTTTTTGCTTTGCCTTCGGCAAGCCTCTGGCGACCGAAGGAGGGTGCAACTTACGAAATCATGTTGTTTATGATGCTAAAAAACAGGACTGCACAGGCAGGCTTTTATTTTAAATAGTATTCTCCAATACCGGTAATTCTTTGCGAAGTTCAGTTATTATCAATCTCAATTGCTTCATAGTGTCAGAATCATCCATTTTTGACCACCAGTTAATGTACCGTTCAAGCTGCCTGGCGGTAGATTCTTTTGGAAATTGTTGATTTTGTAATGCATTTAATTTTTGCAGGTATTCTTTTGCCTGAGCAAAGGAATTTTCTTTTTCAGGACTGTTAAGGTTCATAATAAACGGTTGTAAAAGATACAATTCTGCCAGTGTACCATAAGCCCATGCCTTGCTTACATCATCAGCAGCATATTGTTCATCATTAGCTGCCATCACTTTGCAGAATGTCCACATTTCTTTTTCATCTTTGCCGGTAGGGGTTTCGTTTAACCATACAGCCAGTGACAAGTACTGTGTGCCATTCCAGTGACTATTAAGGAAGCGGTATCCGCGGTAATAATAATCTTTGGCATTTTTAAGAGCCTGTTTTGATTGGTTTTTGATGTCATCGCTAACATCTTTTTTGTATTCCGCTACACGAAACACATGCTCTGCTTTCCTTTTATATGCGCTTCCTATCAAACCATAATGTTCGGCATAGCGGTCTTTATTAATTTTATCATTTTGTGTTTCTTCAAGAAGAGTGGTTAATTTTTCAATAGAACTGTCAAGCCGGTCATTAACCTCTGTAAAACTTGTTTCTGCATGTTCTTTTTTTAACACATTCATATACTTTATCACATGGTCAGTAAGAGCATTGGCTGTTTTCATAAACTCAAGCATTCTTTTAAGGCTTATGTCTTTCATTTGCTCATCTATGTCTTCGGGGAAACGGGCATAAGCCACCAGGCTAGCCCAGTCGTGAACTTTGTCTGCAGCCAATGCGGCCCTGGTCTCATACAATGCTAACCGGGGGTCTGATGATTGCAACAATTGTGTATAAAGGGACACAACTAATTTAACAGACCCCTTCTGTGTAAGAGGGAACTGCGATGCAAAAACACAGGGGATACCACTTTGATGAAGTGAATGTGCAATGCTCCCGGAAGGGTGTACAGGACTGCCTACATTGCCGCTGTCGCATGCTATGAGAGACACTACCTGCGGAACAAATTGTTGGCCATCTTTTTCAATAATAAGTGACCTGGCCAGTTCGCTCCCTTCTGCACGATATGATTTTTCTGCCGGGTTATCACTATTTAGAACGAGCAGAAACTGCTCACCATTTTCAGCGACACCATTACTTCCATGTGCAAGCAGATGCACATGAGTGTAGGGCTTCCTATCATTAAATGCAGCGGTAATTTTATCTTTTATTGACTGCAACGTTGCGTCGGGCAACAGTGTTATCAACGCCCCAACATCCGGCACAGGCTCAACGGATGTTTTTATTGGTAATGCCCACCGTCTTAATACATCTACAAAAGCCTTCAGATGCTCTTGCTGTGGTACTTTGTTGTTGGGCTGTGCCCATGCAAAAAGGATACGGGGTTTAAAAGGCCAATTGTATTGTTTAAAGGATAGCTGGCGTAACTCCCTTGTAAAAGTGGTTTTTATTTTGGGGTTGACAAAAAAAGGGGTACGTGGCATTTCGTTTTGTAACACAGATGGAGTTAGCGCCATTTCAAAAGGCAGTTGGGCAATTTCTTTAGGTGTGGTTACAAGTCGCAAATGCACCATATCGTTTTGTATACCTTGTGCAATTTGCGCAGGATAAATCTTATCAATGATACCAGAGATAAGATCCTGAAAAAAAGCAATACCCGACTGCCTTGAAATCTCATTTGTATTATCGTACCGGAGTAATTTTACATAATTATTAAACTCCTGTTGCTCACAATTGATCATAAAATCTTTTGCCGGATCAGATCCGTATAAGGCAATATAATTAGTGCCGCTTTTCAAAAGCTGGTTCACCGTCTGGCCATCCCGTAAAATTTCTATTACAATTTCATTCATATAAATTTTCTCTTTAAAAATCAACTATGAGATAAACTACAGGTCATCTTCAAACTTTACTTTCTTAGAAGTAACTTTCAGTTCTAACGGGTCGCCTTTTTCTCCTTCAGCGAGTACTTTTATTTCATCATCACCTAAACCAAAGATGCCACCTCTCACAATTTGAAAAAGACCCAGTCCAATAACTCCTTCTTTACCTTGCTGGTCGAGTCCTAACTTATGACTGGAAGTAAAGTTTAAAGAAGCGTTACCAACATTCAGTTTCTGCAATGCTTTTACATCACCGGAAAAAGTAATTTCTGTACCAGCATTAATGGTAGACATAATTGCAGCTTCTTTTGCAAAGTAGGTTTGATAAACCACCTTGAACTTTCTTTGCCATTTTGGATGTACCATCAGCTTTTCGCCAACCTGGTTAATATTTCCAATTGCAGTAATATTTATGGAAGGCGATTTGATGAGAAACGATTTTCCTTTTTCAAATTTAAAAGTCACTTTGGCGTCAATAGAACCCTCTGGTATCACATCCACTTTGCCTCCGGCAGAGAAATTGGTAATACTTGTACTGGCAGAGGTAAAATCAATTTTAGATTCATTGCCCGTTTGTGGAGTAAACTCTACATCAAACTCTTTAATGTTGCCCATTTTTGCAAATACCCCGTCTGCAATGACTCCATAATCCCCTAGTTCATAGATATTGGTTAATGGCAGCCATGCAGCAAAAATGTTTAACTGGCTTTCTATAATGTTGTTGAAATCTTTTGGTAGTCCCATGGCTTTTGATTTTTGATGGTTATAAAATTGAAAATTATTATCAATTAATGATCTTTTTCCAAACTAGTATTCAACTTTCTTTGTCTCGTTATCAATAATTTCATCCAAGTGCAGCAATTTGTCCCTGTAATAAACCGATCATGCTCTCTGAAACGTTATTATCTTCTTTTCTTTTTTTCCGGTTTTCATTTATCAGTTTCAGGTTTTTGATTGTTGTCTCAAACATCCAGCTTCCTTCAATGGGACAGGCTAATGCTTTTCTAAGACACTCCTTTGCTTTGGTTTCGTCATTTTCTATCACGGCCAGTTCAAGTAAAGTAGCATAGTCCCAGTAATCCTCTTTTTTAGTTTTCATTTTACGGATAACGGCATATTCTACCACCGGCGCAAGCTTCTTTACCTGCTCTTTACTTTTTTGATCCCCTTTTACTTCCAGCAGCGTTATTGCATTTACTCCGGGGTAACCATCGCGCCAGTCGGCTTCAAAACCTTTCAGGTAGGTTTCAGCTGCTTTATCCTGGTAGGATTCGGCAAGCAGCTCATTCTTATCTTCATTGGCCTTTTCAAAAAGATCTTTATATACTCTGCCGAGGATGCCATATGTCTCGCTACTGGGGCCATTTTCATTAATTATCTTTTCCAGCACCCTGATCGCTTCTTCCTTTTCCCCAATCCTGTTTAATGCAAATCCCAGTTGTTCCTGAACCATTACGGTTTGCTGAACATGAGCAGGAAGTAATTTTATAAAAGCGATCATTTTATCAAATGCTGACTGGGAACGATAAGAAAGCATCACATCGATTAGTACACCTGTTTCCTCATCTTCAGGGTTTATTTGATCCCTGACCAGTTCTTCAATTGCTTTGATTCGTTCTGCTTTCCCTCCTTCTTTATTTCTTGCTTTGGCCAGTAATGCCTTCATTTTATTATCATACTCCACTTTGTCACGGAAAATATCTGTCTTTTCATGTGCCACGCTGTTTTGAAATGATATACCGTCCACTAATTGGTAAACCGGGCTATCCGTAGCTTTTTGCTTTTTCGCATTTTTTAACTGTGTAGCCAATGCGGTAATATTTTTTTTAATATTGGTAAGGTGTTTTTCTTTATCGTAATCATAGGGGAGGCATCGCACTGCATTAAGATCAAAGGGGAGTTTTGATCCGGAAGCAAAAATGGTGATGGTGGTATATGGTTTAACAGCATGGCGTATACCAAGCTCATAAAAGACATTGGCATTTGCAGTAGTGAGGTCGGCAACAGCATAATCGCAAAGGATCAGCCTTTCATACATAGGTTTGTGAATAATGCCGTTCACCGTTTCTTCGTCTGCACGTACAGGGTCCATCTCTGCCACATCAATAGCCGGGTGGATGAGTAATTCGTAAATCTCATCAAAATCGATCTCGTTCCCGTCGGCATCCTTCTTTTTTCCAAAAGGCATGATAATAAAGCAAAGAGGTTTCATTTCCGTTGTTTTTGTTTAAAGACAGATCATTTAAACATCATCCTTAATTGGGTCTTTGGCATCCAGTTTTATATAAGACTTATTATCGCCCCATTTTGATTCACCTCCAAGTATTTCCACTTTTTGACCTCCGAATATCTTTGATTTGATTCTGAATAACCCGAGCCCTATCACCCCACTCTTCCCACTGATCTTTAATCCCAGGGTTTTATTGGTGTCAATATTCACGCCTGCACTCCCCAACTTCATTTGTCCTATAGCAGTGGCATCACCACTAAAATCAAGCCTGGTCCCTGCTTCTATGGTTGATATGATAAGTGCATCAAGCGCATTATAAACCTGGAATACCACTTTCCATTGTCCATCCCATTTACCAGTTGCTATTAATTTATTGGACACCTCGTTTACATTCTCTATTGTGGCGACTGTAACAGTTGGTGATTGTATCAATAATGATTTCTCGTTTTTAAATTCAATTTGCACACTGGCTTTTATTTCATCGGCCCCGGCTGTATTTACTCCCGCATTGGCGCCAACCTTTGTTACCGTGACCCCGGCAGATGTAAAATCAATACTGGCCCCCGGACCGGAACTTTCTTTAAAACTAACCTGAAAATCTTCGGAAATATTGCCAAATTTTGAAAAAATACCGTCTGAAAAAACGCCATAATCACCGAGGGAATACTTATTTACAATTGGCATCCAGGCCGCGAAAACATTTAAATGCTTTTGAATAATGTCGTTGAATTGATTTGGTAACCCGGCACTCCTTTTAGATTGTAAACTATAACTCTGAAAATCACTATTAGTAAATGCTTTGCTGGCAGATTGCTCAAATTGTACATTTTCCTTTCCGTCGGGATATTTCATAGTTAATTCGTGTTCAAGTGATATACTCTTTTCATTCTTCAATACTATTTTTGCATAAATGGTAAATCCGCCCCATCCTTCTTCTTCTAATCTAAATTTTGATTCGCGGTCATCAATTTTCCTTACCGGGTTAATAAATGTGGGATGAAGTGTATAAACCACATGAGCTATTTCATCCATGTCATCTTTATTTCCCTCAATCCACACCTGCCAGTTCCACCAGTCTTCTCCTTCATATTTATAATCCTGGGCTATTTTATATTTATTGTTTGTCTTGTCCATGTTTAGATCTTTTGTAGGTTGATAGATAATAATTGTACAGATTCATAATCAGATGACCATTCAAATTGCGGGCCCTTGATTGTTAGTTGAACGAGTGCTTCTTCTGATGGTATTCTGAAAATATCTACACATAATCCTTGTCCAAATTTAAATGGCTTTGCGTCATATGCTGGTGATTCCCTGCTTCCATTCATAAATTGGTAAGTACATTTTAGCGTGTCTTTGTTGATATGCGGCCTTACATCCTGCACAATATCTCTTGGAAGCAGAAACAAACGCTTTGCTTTTAGGTTTCTTCGCCAGATAGAAAGATGTTTGGCCAATTCTACCAAAAGCCTCGCCTTGTCATCCAGGTCAAATTCTACACGTTGCCTGTCTCCAGCCAGACCTCCCTGGTCATCCACCATTTTTTCCCGTATTTCCACTGTTGGAATATTGTTGGCGATAGATGTTGTCAGTTCATCAAATACCCAGCGATGCGAAGTGTACTTGCCATTTGCCATGGCGTCCCTGCGGGTTAAAAAAGTTAGTACCCCATCTGCTTTTTTGATCCTATCTGTTACCGCCTGTGAAAGCACTAAGCCGTGCAGATCTTCTCCTGTAGAAATAATACCATCAAATGACTCAACAAGCGGAAAGACCAGTTCCTTTATCCAATTGTCATCATTATTGTAGCCGAAGCCGATAAATATATTCATAAAGATTTATTTCGATTGTGATTATCAATAACCTTCATCCTATAAAAATATTTTACCCGAAATGTTTAAAGGCTACTACGTTCTTTGCATAAGGGGATCAAGCGTAACCAAAGCGGCCGGAACTTTTAACCCGGGAAGAAACGAGTTTTGTTTTTGGCTGCTGGCAACAGGCTTTCTGAGGATAGTATCTGAAAGTTAGGCAGTATTTTAAGAACTACCAAGAACCCCTGACAAGGTATTACTACCTGTTAAAACAGGAAATAAGTGAAAAACAATTCAAGCCATGTAGGTCATAGGGCCCACATTGACGTACCAGGTAGGGCGCAGGGTGCTGCCTGGTAGGGGCGCAGGGTGCTGCCAGGTATGACCCTGATTAGTTCTAAAATAGCTATACAGGTGAGATCTTCAACTGCGGTATTTTTTTAATTGGTACATCTTATATCATAAATTTATGTGTCATGCGTCATGCTTGACAGTAACACTAACCTGCCTACCGGCAGGCAGGCTTGAAACTTTCTGTAAAGAACGAACAGAAAAAAAATAATTACTCCCGATAGCTACCGGGATAAAAAACAAGATATGCGAAAACTAATTGCAGCAATCAATATGACACTTGACGGGTTTTGCGACCATACGGCAATGATCGCAGATGATGAAATACATCAGCATTACAATGAGCTATTAAAAAATGCAGACACCCTTATATACGGAAGGATAACATATCAATTGATGGAAAGTTATTGGCCAACTGTCGTAAAAAATCCTACTGGTAACAAACCAATGGATGAATTTGCAGTATTAATAGACAATATTTCAAAGATTGTTTTTTCCCGTACGCTGAAAAATGTTAATTGGAAAAATACACAATTGAAAAAGGAAGTCATTAAAGAAGAAATCCTGGAACTCAAGCGATCCCCCCATGGCGGGAGTAAAAACATTTTAGTTGGCAGCCCAAGTTTAATAGTCGCCTTAATGCACCTTGATTTAATTGACGAATATCAACTCTCTGTTCAGCCAACTATTTTAGGAAGCGGCTTATCCTTGTTTAAAAACGTCAGGGATAGAATTGATCTTAAACTCTTAAAAACAAAAACATTTGGTTGTGGTGCAGTAACTCTTTACTATGAGCCGGCAAAAAAATGAGCTTGCCTGCGTGCCGGCGCTGAAGCTATGGCATAGGCGCCCGCGATGCCATTATTCATTTCACAATTTCATCATTTGCACACCCCAGCAACCGTTTTTAGCTCCGCAGTTTTTTGCAGCGAGCAAAATGGAATGTAGTTTTTTTTGTATTGCAACCGGGAGAGCAGCAGCCATGTTTTTCAGTTCGTAAGGATCTTTCTGCACATCATAACAACTAATTTCCCCGGTCTCATATTCTACATACAACATATTATGAAAACGTAAAGCAGTGTACGAAGGCAGTTTGCCATCTTCTGCTTCCTGCCGGTCCGGATCGTTGATATCATAGTCTACACGGCGATGCTCGATGATGGCAAAATTGCGCCAATCGATCTTTTCTGTGTTTTGTTTGAGAAAAAATTGTTGTATGTCCCTGCCATCGGGTTCACCGGTCAATTTCGCACCCGCCAGTGCCGCAAAAGTTGGCGCCAGGTCAATGTTGGAGACGATCGCTTGCTGCAAACTTCCTTTGGCAACATGAGGTCCGCAGGCAATCAATGGTACCCGGATATCAATGTCAAATGCTGTTTGCTTTCCCTGCATCATTGAATAATCACCTAAGTGGTAGCCATTGTCGGAACTAAAGATAATATAGGTACGACCACTCAGCCCTGTTTGTTCCAGGAGTTTCCGGATGCTTCCCAGCATTTCGTCAATAGACATGACACAGCGTAAACGGTTTCGAAAAATATTGTCGATGCGGTCAATTTTCTTTGAACCTAAGGGTTGTAATTGGCGAAGCCAACCCGGTGCTGTACTATCTGCATGCTTATTAAATCTCGGGGTACGTGGTGCTTTTTCATCATTAAAAAGGTTTTCGTGCCGGGGAGCCGGAATGAAAGGCGCATGAGGGGTGAACGTAGCTATTTCAATAAAAAAGGGATGGTCTTTCCAGGCTCTTACCAGGCTATCGGTACGGGAAGCAAGTACGTCTGTCAAATAATCTTTCGGTGCATTACCGAAATGTAAGATCTGACCGTTGCTGTTCATGTCGTAATCGAAATTACGATAACCTGCTCCCGCTACAAACCAATCTGACCAACCGGGAACCGGCTTGTTGGTACGTGGTAAATATCCATTCAGGAACTTACCCATCATGGCTGTTTTGTAGCCTGCATGCTGAAGCGCTACACAAAAACTTTTCTGTTCATCGCCCTGCTCCATATATACATCATAACCACCATTCGGTTTCGTGTTGGTTTGAACACCGTTGTTATGTGGCAGCATGCCTGTAAATATAGAGGAGCGTGAAGGACAGCAAAGAGAATTGCTCACATAGTAATTGCTGAATGTTACACCCTCCTTCTGCATGGCTTTCAGGTTCGGCATAAAATCGACCAGGTTGCTCGCATAATCATCGGTGAGTATAAAGATGATATTGGGTTTCGCTGTGTCTGCGTGTTGGGCATTTCCTGCAAATGCATTGGCGCCAAAAAGAAGGGCCAGGAAATGAGTTTTGAAGATGTTCATAGTTTAAGTTCTGTTTTAATAAAGATACCATTTGAATGATGAATGGCAACCTGGAGACCAGGGAGAACCCGATGAGTGAAGTGTAGTCCCGGCTGGCCGAAGTTCGAACTTTTTGATTGATGATTTAAGATTTATAGGTGAATTAGTGATTTAAAGTTCAACTAAATATTTATTTACTATATCCGGGAAAGGATGTGAAAAAAATAGAAAAAAGAGTAAATTAGCATTAACCGATCCTGAGTTTCGATTTTGACCGTACAATCGCTCCTAATTAAATAGCTGGCTAATTTGTATACTAAAAGCAAATATATGACTGAAGAAAAAGATGAAGAGAAATCTAAAAATAAAGCTGAGGTTATTGTAACTAAAGGGGAAGAGATGGAAATTCAGCTGCACATCGCAGAATATAATGCTATGACCATGAGAGAAACCTACCTTATTAATATCCAATATATTTTGCCAGGATCAATTGTAGTTTGGATTACAGTAATGGTGGGCCAATATATTTCCCACCCAACTTCCCTAATTTGTTGGGGAACAATTTTAGGGGCACAAATATTTTTTTGTATATCAGCTTGGCTTTTGAACGAAGAATTTATTATTGTTAATTATTTGGAAACCCACGTGAGACCATTACTTGTTGATTTACTTAAAAACAAAAATATATGGAAGTATCAATTTTTTATACAAAATAGTAGAAAGAAAACACATTGGTTGTGGGAATACACCGGTGTCATAATTATATGTATTTCAATTTTAGCTATTTCTTTCACTCTTAAATCCTGGAAACTTTTTGATACGATTGGATTAATTATTAACGTAGTCGTGTTAAGCCATTATATATTTAGGTTAACTAAAGCACTCAAAATAAAGTGGCGATGGGAGTCGGCTATGCGTGTAGAAAATACTACCTCTTATTGATTTTAAATTAAGTAGACCCCAATAGCCTTAGTTCGGACTTTGTAATAAATGATTTGCTATCAATTCTTGAAATATCGAAAATTCATTGACGCCACTACTATAAAGATAGCGAAAAGCAATGGGTTGAAAATCAATACCAGGCTTTCCTGAATAGAGCGCCTGAGTGGCGTATATTTATGTGTTAGCGGTCAGGCTATGACGGTCGTGAATCCTGACAACCCAAATACGAAAAAATGTTAATCAGAACTTTTACGCCTTTTCCAATTTTGAAAACTGAACGGCTTACCCTCAGACAATTAGTAGTTAATGACGAACAAGAAATTTTCACTTTGCGTTCTGATAGTGAAATAAATAAATATCTTGACAGAAAAATAGCCAATACTATTGATGATGCAAGGAATTTTATAAATAAGGTTAATGAGAATATCAATAAAAATGACTCCCTGTATTGGGCAATAACTTTGAGTGACAGAAACATACTCGTTGGAACAATTTGTCTTTTTGGGTTTTCAGATGAAAATGGTAAGTGTGAAATTGGTTATGAACTTTTAACAAACTTTCAGGGGCAAGGAATAATGAAGGAAGCTGTAGAAAAAGTTATTGACTATGCATTCAATACAATTCAAGTTCAAAAAATTGAAGCATCCCTTCATAGGGATAACCAGAGTTCTATAAAATTGCTGGATAAATTTTCGTTTAAGCAGTCAAATGAACTTGATAAGGCAAATCCTGAATTAATATGTTACCATTTGACAAATCCAATTGACAATCTTAAATAAAAAACGCACCGAAAAGCCCGAACCGCTAACATGTGGTTTTCTGCTACCTGCCTGCCGGCAGGCAGGTGCTGGCTGAAGAATATATCCTCATCTTTGTGCTACTATCAGCTGTAGACCCGGGTAGCCTCAGTTCGAACTTTTTTTCGATTGATTTACACAAAATCGGGAGTTTTTGATTGCTGGTCTGGTTAAATCGTCATGGTTGAAGTCGGGTAATTAGACTTCCGGCCTGTCAGCGTTTTATCATTTTATCTTTCACAATTTCTTGAATAACTTTTTCCCGTAAGCTTTGACTAATGGTGATCTTTTCATTTCCGATATCCAAAATGTTGCCTTCAATACTTTTTATTTTGTTTATATTCACAATAAAAGATTTGTGTACTTTAATGAAAATGCCGGCCGGCAATTGTTCTTCCAGACTTTTGATAGTAATATAAACCATCATTTTCCCGGAATTTGTATAGAGCATTACATAATTCAGCATGGCTTCCGCATAGACTAAATCATTGTAAAAAACTTTCTCAATCTGGCTATCGCATTTTATAAAAAAATGGTCGTTGATATTACTGGGCTGAGCTGGTGTTATCTTTTTTAGTTCCCTTATTTCTTTTGCTTTGTTACAGGCTTTTAAAAACCGGTCAAAAGCGATCGGCTTTACCAAATAATCCAAAACATCCAATCCATAAGCGTCTACGGCGTATTCAGCGTAAGCAGTGGTCATAATAATATTTGCATTCGTCTTTGAGGATTTTAGAAACTCAATACCATTTAATTTTGGCATATTGATATCCAAAAAAATAATGTCAATTTCGTCGTTTAGCAATGGTATTGCTTTCAAAGGGTTTTCAGCCTGGCCCGTCAATTCTAAATAATCAATTTCTTCAATAAATTCCTGCAAAACTTTTCTTGCAATTGGCTCGTCGTCTATTATGATACATTTTAGTTTCATGTTAAGTCAATAATTAAACTTGTTTCATAAGAATCGTTCTCCATATTAGTAGTTAGTTCATATTTGCCGGCATATAAAAGTTCTAGTCTTCGTTTTAAATTGGCAAGACCTATGCCGTTTGAATTTGTATCCATAACATTTTGCCGGGTCTCCTTCGTATTGCTGAATGAACTATACAAAACCTTTTTCTTCGTAAAGATTTTGATACTGATTTTATTTTCTTTGTCCGATAGGTTGCTGACAAACTTAAAAGCATTTTCAATAAGGACTACTAACAAAAGTGGGGCGATCTGTAACTCCATTTCTACGTCTTCAATATTGAAGTTAACAATTAATTTTTCATCTTTTCGCAAACGTTGAAAGGCTACATAATTTTCTATATAGCCTATCTCCTTTTCCATACTTACCTTCTCTGCACTACATTCATATAGCTGATACCTCAGTAATTCAGAGAATTGTAGTAGTATATTCCTGGCAACCCGGTTGCTTTTATCAATATGCCCGTAAATAGTATTTAGTGAATTGAAAAGTGCATGGGGATTGATTTGAGCTTTTAAATAGTCTAACTCGTTTTTCACTCTTATTTTTCCGAGCAATTCTAATTGTTGTTGGGTTTGTATCCTGTCAATGATCATTTTTCCTACTGTAATTATCAACACCCAGAGAGAAATATTGATCAGTGAATTGATAAATAATGTCTGGAAGTCAATGATGGAGGTAACATGAAAGAAATGCAGATTCATTTGTATGGCTACCAAAGCTCTGAGCCATGCCGAAAGTGCGATGATTAGTATTGTAGATGCAACAAAGAGAAGATATTTCTTTTTATGCAAAAACTGTGGGACAATAAAATTATTAATGCCATAATAATCTGCGGTAATGAAAATTAAATAACAAAACTCAATGGTCATGGTTTTAGTAATCGGGATCGAATAACTGCGAAAGACGACCACCCACAAAAGGTATATGCCTGTCCAAAACAAAACATGATATGAGATGCTCCTCTTTTTCAAAAAATATGTTTTCCCGAAGTTAGCGCTGCTATCCTGCTTTTTGAATCATATTACATGAAGCAGGCAAAATACCTGATAAACGACTACTTAATCAAGTAAAAGTTCTGGATGCTGTAAATAATTTTTCATCTGCTGATGAAACCGGGACGTTTGTACAATCATTTTATTTAAAACAAAAACAATGAAAAAAGCTATCAATTGGTTCCTCAATCCCCCTGTAACAGGACAATCTGCTATTCTGATCCTTCGTTTGATGGCAGGGGCTGTCTTTTTTTGGGAAGGCATTTTAAAATTTGTTTACGTAAATCAGGGTGTCGGGCGATTTACAAAGTTGGGTTTCCCCTTTCCTGAAACCACTGCACATATTATAGCAACAGGTGAAATTATCGGCGGGTTACTCTTAATCTTTGGGTTGTTCACAAGGATAACGGCTTTTTATTTTATTATACAAATGATAGTCGCTGTACTTAGTACGAAAATTGATTTATATTTTGGCACAAGCCCTTTGCCATTACCGCCCGCTCCACCCAAGATGGGTATTTGGGCTGTTTTACATGAGATTCGTTCTGATTATGCACAAATACTCACTTGCCTTTTTCTGTTAATTGAAGGTGCCGGAAGAAGGTCGCTTGATTTTATTATTTCTTCGTCAAAGAAAGTTTATAGTATGAGTGAGAATTAGCTGTCAGTATAGGGAAAAAGCTTGTATTAAGTCGGGGGGTTAATTTTTGAATTGTCTGGGTTTGCTCATAAAATAGCACACAATATCGAATCAAACCTTAAGTAGTCCTGATAGGCCTTAGTTCGAACTTTCTTTTGAATGATTTAAGGTTAATTCTTGATTTATAGAGTTACGACCCGGAGCCGAGAAATACTGAATCCAGGAACGAATGAAGAGCGGTGATCATTAAGTCCCAGCAGAGCAGGTGCTGGAGCGTTTTGAGAAAGGAAGAAATTATTAGATCATTATTACAATATGCCCGACCTGCCGACTTTGATCGAAAGTATCATGTTCACTATTATAGGCATATCTTTGTTTACCTATTGACAATATGAAAAAACGGGAAGAAAATGCCCTGCAGCCATAAGTAAATAATTCACTAACCTTAAATTTAATTGTATGCCGAAAAAGAAAGCTGAACCCAGGAAGAATAAGCCTACAAAAAAGAAAAGCTCAGCACAAAGGAAAGCGGATCCAAAGAAAAAAGCACGCTAAGATCAAAACTCAGAGAGCCCGGTTAACAGCCGGGCTCCTTATATAAAGTATCTTACAAATAGTGGTGAACATCGCAAATGCTGAACAACCAACCGAACGTACAACAATGTTACTTGAAAGTTAGCGAGCATGAAGTTTTGGCTAATGTTTTGAAGAGGGTACAAGAACGGGTAACCCTAAATGGAAATAGGAATTCAGCCGAATAGATTGCTACTGATTTTGCTTCTACTCATTTTCTAAAATAATAAACCCCTTGTAAAACAAGGGGGTCTAAAAACACAAGTAGTCCCGACAGGAATCGAACCTGTATCAAAAGTTTAGGAAACTTCTATTCTATCCATTGAACTACGGGACCGGTGGGCGGCAAAAATAATCAATCCGGTCCTTAAAATAATTCTCTTTTATTTGTAAGAAAGTTTATTTCGCCGCTGTGGATCCGGCTGCTTTATCCCAGCCTTTCCGGATTGCTTCCATCCGGTCAGCACGATCGGGATGCGTAGCAGATGCCGTAGTAGTAGCTATATAATACATTACTTTTTGCGCTTGTTCCAGGGTGGCCCCAAGCCTGGATAATACGAAACCGGCAAATTCATCTGCTTCCAGCTCAATGTCCGGGCGGCTGCCATTCTTTCCGAGTGTATGGCCATTTAGGTGATGGGCAATCTCATGCGCAAGGAGTGCAACAGTTCCCCAATTATCATGCGTAGAGCGGTTGATCCAGGCGATGAATTCGGGATTATATAAGATATATCTTTTGCGGTGCGAAATGGAAGCTTCTATATTCAACACCTTCTTCGTTTTCTTTACTTCAAAATCAGCCTGCAGACCGGTCGTGTTCATGATATCTGCAACGATGTCCTCCATCGAAATGACATGGGACAAAGAAAGGATACGGGACAAACTGGTATCGGTATAAACAATTTTACTGTTATTATTTTTTACCGGGACGATTCTCGAAAATGCAAAAAGGTTGCTGGTGATCAGCAAGGTGATCAGGGTGGCTTGTTTCATAGCTTCGAATTTAATGCATTTATTTAAAAAGAAATCCTAAAAACACCCCGATTTTCCTCTTAATGTGCAAAAAAATTCCCATCAAATGGTTGATATAAGAACAGGAATAATTGTGTGCAAAAAAAACAACGCTACAGATGGCCGCGTTGGCATAGTTGTAGTTCGATTTATCGTAGCCGCCATTATTATTTTTTAACTATAAAAAAGATCAATATGAAAATCATCAAATTGTTAGCGGCAGCAGCAATAGTGCTGGCGGCCTGCGAATCCCCGTATAGGGCAACAAACACTACCGTGTACCTGGCTCCCGAAGGAATACGTACAAGTTTTACAACTCAATATCCAATGGCAACCAATGTGGTTTGGTCACATTATGACCCAACGATTGTATCTATAGTGGATTGGGAACTAAATGGCTGGCAGCCCCTGAATGAGGCTGATTATACAGTAAAGTTCGTTGTGGATAATGAGGAATATTATGGATATTATGATGATAACGGCGACTGGGTCGGAACGTTCTACGTGGTAAGGGATTATCATACCATGCCTGTCGTGATTAATGATATGATCACAACCCGGTACCCCGGTTATACGATCACAGCAGTGCACAAGGAATTCCAGAGAGACAGGGTTGCTTACGAAGTGGAATTGAAGAACAGTACTACTAAAGTGAAATTGCTGGTGGATGGCAATGGAAATATCATTAAAGAAAGAAGCAAATCACTGTACTGATAGAACATTAACAGATGAATAAAAAAGAATGCAGAATATATATTCTGCATTCTTTTTTGTAGTAGTGACCCCGTTTTAAATTGAACCACAAAGGCACAAAGTCACGGAGTAACACTAAGTGGTCTTTGTGCCTCTTTGTGTCTTGGTGTCTTAGTGGTTTGTATTTTGATCATTAAAGACTTGTATACGCCCGGATATGGATCCGGCCTCCATCTGTTGAAACTCCATATGTAACGGTTGCCACGATCTTGTTAAATGGTGAGATCAAAAATCCACCACCATATCCTGTATGCCAGGTGTCCGATATTTCATTTTTTTGCCAAACCCTGCCTACATCATAGAAACCAATAAGCCCGGCCTTGCCATTAAAAAGATGCGTTCTCATATTGAAAAGCCATTGCAGTTCATTGGCGCTGGAAACAGATGATGTTCCCCAAAACCTGTCCCGTTTAAATCCACGCAATGTCCTGGATCCGCCGATGGATACATGCTGGTAAAATTCAGGTAGCCCCGTTACCGTAGCTGCGCCAGAACGAATGGCCAACACCAGGTTTTTAAGCAAGGGTACATAAAGATGCAAAGCTGTGTTGTAACGGGTAGATTGTTTAGCGGATTCTTTAATGTTTTGCAGGTACAAGGCGCCTGCCGAAAAATAAATTCCTTTTGTGGGTACCAGCTTATCATTTAAGCAGGTAATAGAAAGCCCTGCGCGGGCACCTGCAAAATATTTTTGTTCATATAACTTTTCAGAAAAAGGAGTTGTTTGATAGATAAACCTGTTTTTATTCTCTAATACCTGTACGGAATTATATACAGGCCCAAATGAAAAGTTGGTATGCTTGCCTATTGGCCGGTTCAGGCTAAGAGATGCAAACACATCCTTCGTCTCCATCTGGTAATAGTTAAGGGTCTTTATGTTCGACTGTGTTTCATTACCCAATCCGTAAAAATTGGTCCAGCGCATCAGGTCGTAATTGGCATCGACATTCACATTCCATTTCCCGATCACCTGCCTGAACTCACCCTGGTAAATAAAACTGAAATTCTTTTGCGAGATAGAAAAATTCGCCTGTAGCTCATGTTTTGTTTTAAAAGGTTCTTTTCTCCATCCCTGGCGAAGTATTTTATACCCTATACCAACATATAACTTGTCTTCAAAATTGTAATTCAGCTTTGGTGAAAACCCTGCATCATTATATTTGAACGCATCATATTTAAATGCATGTATGGAAGGGTCTTTTGATAAATGCAGTTTCGTTCTCTTTGATGAAGTAATATCGTTTTTATGGTCGTCATAGATCACTATCTTACTATCTGACCGGTCAATAATACTGTCCCTGTCCGTACCACCAATGATCCTGACGATGAGGTCTCCTCCACCTTCTCCGTCTAACTGATATATATCATTACCAGACAAACCATATAGCCGAACCTCTTTGGTCTCCTTTGAGAGAAATACTCTTGAATAAAAAGGTTCAGTTTCTGTCTCTCCTTTTTTATTGATCTTCGAAAGAGTGACCAGTGTTTTTCCATCAGCAAGACGGGTTACATGGAATAATTCTTTTCCTTTTGTTCCAACCACTTCCACTTCTTTAGCAAGGAAGAGATAATATTTGCGGGCATATTTATGCAGATCATCCCGTCTCGATTTTAGTTTACTGATAATTTCCTTACCGGAAATCGGAAATGTTTCTGGTGGCAACTGCTTCACCGCTTGTTCGATCACTTCATCCGTTATTAATTGTTGCAGTTCTTTGGCCTGCGATACCCATTGCTCCAGTACCGGCTCATTAGCGATCTGCCTGTCGAGGTTACGGGCCGGGTAATTATTTAATTTTACATCCGGTATCTTACGTTTGAATGTTTGCAGGTATCCCAGGTTAGCCATCGATAAACCAACTTTGATCAGTACACCATCAAACCTTGCATAGGCCTGGTCCCTGTCACGGGGTATTGCTTTGTAAATTGTTTTTCCATCTTCTTTAAAACTGGCCCAGCGCCATTGATCTTCATGACGGCTGGCATCCCCGATCATCATATCAAATAACCTGGCCCGCACATAGAAAAGCTGATCAACACGGTTGTCATTGTCTTCGTATATCTTCTCCAGCATTTTATCCGTGCCTACTATTTTTTTGGAGTTTCCGAAATTCGCTGCTTCTTCCCAATTCTCATCGGGTCGTTGTTCAAATAAATATAAGCGATCACCATATTCTTTATTAAAACTATCCAGCGCAGGTTGCTTAGGTATATACACAATGCGGGGCGCAGTATAATAAATTTTTGCCGCCTCCGACATCATGGGGAAAGTTACAGCGGTGTAAGGATGGCCCAATGGTACCTGGTCATTGATGATGGATTCAATAAATGTTTTCTGGTAAACAGGAGGCAATGCTTTGCCGAAACTTTTATCAATGCTGCGTATCACATACTCTTTTCCATTGCGATCGATCAGTCGCAATGATTTACTTTGTCTGCCCCCGCCTTCCTGGTAAGGTTTTAATCCCCCTGCTGCTGTATCCAGTAAAAAGCCCGGTACAGTTACCGGGGTTACCCATTCTTTCCGGTAATGTTTTCCCCATAACCATTGATGAAATGAAGAACGGGCATATTGCGGACCGGCCACCACGGTGTTTTGCGCCTGTGTATGAACAAAAGAAAAAATAAGGACCGGGTATAAAAATAGTTTATAAAGCCGGTTTCGGGAGATGAAGGCCTTCATATTCATTATTGCTCTTTTTGGTTGAAATGGTCAAAAGACATAAAAGCTTAGAATTGCTTCAGACCTTAGGTCAACTATTTAAAAAATTATGCCACAAATCAAAATAACAAGGGATTTCTGCCAGGTCATTGGCTTCTGATTTTACTCAGAACAATATAGAAGTAGGTGGTTATCAGCTTTTCGATGGAGAAGAGACAAATCCTAAAAGCTTTCAGTCAAAGATAGCCCTAAAAGCTTTTAATTTGCAGAAATCTATTTTGCCCAATAGTGTATCAAGTTGAATATAAACCACGAAGACACCAAGACACTAAGTTACACAAAGCCTTCTTGGTGAACCCTTAGCGCCTTTGTGTCTTTGTGGTTCAAGAATTAAAAATTGAAGCTGATACACTACCGTTGTCCCGGTTGATTTAGCCTGGAAATGAATAAATAGGTTCAGATTTACAAAACTTAGCTCAACAGTATTAATATAAATAATCATGAAATTCTACAATCTTCTCATTAAATACCGTCTCTGGATCGGGCTTGTGTTATTGGCAGCCGGTGGTTACGTTAATTATTCCGCCAGTTTCTGGCCGGCTTTTCCCCTCTACCTCGTTGGTGTTATTATGGTGGCCGGTCATTTTTTCTTTGGTCCTCTCCGTATTATCCAGGAATATATGGAAAGCGGAGATATGGAAGGAGCAGAAAAAGTAATTGCTTCGATCAAATTTCCCAACCTGCTTTACAAGCCGATCCGTTCAGTTTATTATACATTGAAAGGAAATATCGCCATGATGAAACAGGATTTTGTTGGCGCAGAAAAAAGTATGAAAAAAGGTTTGGATCTTGGTATGCCGATGAAAGAAGCAGAAGGCGCCAGCATGCTGCAGATGGGAATGCTGATGATGCAAAAAAATGATCTGAAGCAGGCAGAGAGTTATATCCGCGGAGCCATCCGCAAAGGTTTACCGGATAAAGAAAATGAAGCAGCAGCTTATTTACAGATGTGCAGCATCATGATGAATAAAAGAGAATTCCGTGCCGCCAAAGATTTTTTCAGGAAGGCAAAAGCATTGAAGCCGACAACATCGCAGATCGTTGACCAGATCAAGCAGATCGAGAAATATATTTCGAGGATGCCAGGCTAACAGCCAATAGCTATTGGCTATTAGCTTTTAGCTTAAATTCGTTCCATGTCATTCAACAGGGAAAGATTACAACAGCGATTCATTGAAGAGTACGAACAGCTGAATGAAAAACAAAGGCTGGCCGTGGATACTATCGAAGGACCCGTGATGGTGATCGCCGGGCCGGGAACCGGTAAAACACAAATACTCGCCAGCCGTATCGGAAAAATTTTATTGGAAACAGATGCCGTTCCTCAGAATATTCTATGTCTTACCTATACAGATGCAGGAGTAGTTGCGATGCGGAAAAGGTTATTGCAATTCATCGGGCCCGATGCTTATAAAGTTAACATTTACACGTTCCATGCTTTTTGCAACGAAGTGATACAGGAAAATTTATTCTTGTTTGAAAAGACAGCACTTGACCCGGTCTCTGACCTGGAAAAGATCCAGTTCTTTAAAGAGTTGATCGATTCGTTCCCGAAGAACCATCCGTTAAAAAGATACCGGGGTGATGTGTATTTCGAGATCAATAACCTGCAATCACTTTTCAGTACCATGAAAAAAGAAGGATGGACAGCTGCGTTCATCAATCAAAAGATCGATGAGTTCCTCGCCGACTTGCCTAACCGGGAAGAATTCATTTACAAAAGAAAATACAAAGAGTTCAATGCCGGTGACCTGAAGAAAGATAAAATGGATGATGAAAAAGAAAGAATGGAAAAGTTGCGGGCTGCCGTGGGTGAGTTTGACCGCTTTCAGCAATTGATGCGGAAAAAGAACCGCTATGATTTTGATGACATGATCAACTGGGTGATAAAAGCTTTTGAAGAAAATAAAAACCTGTTGGCTAATTACCAGGAAAGGTTTCAATACATATTGGTGGATGAATACCAGGATACAAGCGGCACACAAAATAAATTGGTGGAATTGCTGATCAGTTACTGGGACAAACCCAATGTATTCGTGGTGGGTGATGATGACCAGAGCATCTACCGTTTCCAGGGAGCCAACGTGGAGAACATGCTTGACTTTGCCGGGAATTATAAAAATGATCTGCTGACCGTGGTGCTGACGAACAACTATCGTTCGACGCAACCGATCCTTGATGTTTCCAAAACACTTATCGACCGCAATGAAGAAAGGTTGGTTAAAAAAATTGAAGGCCTGAGCAAGGAACTTCTCTCCACAAATAAACTAATCAACAAATCAACAAATAAACCCCTTGTACAGGAATACGAAACGCAACGACAGGAAATGATCGGTATAGCAAGACAGGTGCGACTGTTAGCCGGGCAAGGAGTCCTGGCGGGAAGAATTGGTATCATTTATAAAGAGAATAAATACGGTGTAGAACTGGCGCAATATTTCAAGCAACTGAATATCCCGGTATATAGTAAAAGACACCTGAATATTCTTGAATTGCCATTGGCACAAAAAATAATCCTGTTACTGAAATATCTCGCTACAGAACATGATGTCTCATACAGCGGCGATGAAATGTTGTTTGAGATCCTGCATTACGATTGGTTTGGCATTCCTCCTATTGAGATTGCCAAACTGACCATGGAAGTTGCAGATAAAAGATTCAATGAAAACAAAACCTTGCCTGCCGGCAGGCAGGCTTCCATCCGCCAATTGTTATATGAGAAATCAAATGCGCCGGCCAAAGATCTTTTCAGCAACAACCTGCACGAGGGTTTGAAAAAAGCATCGCTAATCATTGAAGAACTGTTAGCTGATGTTTCGAATCAAACACTACAGGCGTTATTTGAAAATATGATGCGCAAAGCCGGGATACTTAGCCAGATCATGCAAAGTGCCGACAAGCATTGGCAATTGCAGATACTTACCGGGCTTTTTGATTTTGTAAAAGAAGAAACTCACCGCAACCCGTTTTTAACGTTGCAGCAACTGGTTAACCTTGTTGAGCTGATGGAAAAAGAAGATATTTCATTACCATTAGTCCAGGTCAGCGGTAGCGACAAAGGGATCAACCTGCTGACTGTACACGGAGCAAAGGGACTGGAATTTGAATATGTATTCTTCGCAGGCTGCAACGCTGCTTACTGGGAAAAGAAAAGAAAACCGGGAGGAGGTTATAAGTTGCCGGATACTATATTTTCTTCCCAACATGCAGCCAATGATGATGAGGAGCTGAGAAGATTGTTTTATGTAGCGATCACAAGGGCCGAACAGCATCTATATATATCATACAGCAAATTCAAGAACGACGGCAGGGAGCTGGAGCCATCCATGTTCATTGCAGAGATACAGGATGAACAGGCATTGCCGGTAGAAAAAGTAATTATTGATAATGATGTGTTGTCTGAATTTTCCGCCCTGCATTTTGGCGAAACGGAAGCCCCTGAAATTGAAAAGATAGAAGAAGAGTTTATCAGCCGCATCCTTGAAAAATTCTCAATGAATGTAACGGCGCTGAATAATTACCTGAAATGCCCGCTTGAATTTTATTTTAAAAACCTGATCCGTATTCCTTCACCAAAAAATGAAGCCACGGAATTTGGTTCCGCCGTTCACTTTGCACTGGAGAAATTATTCAGGAAGATGCAGGAAGGCGGCAAAGAAAAATTTCCCAACAAAGAAGAATTCATCAACGACTTTGAATGGTACATGCAACGGCACCGGGAAAGTTTTACGAAAGAACAGTTTGACAGGAGAATGGAATATGGACAGGAAGTACTCGGCAATTACTATGATAAATACATCAATAGCTTTAATAAGATCGTCGCCATTGAAAGAAATATCCGGAATGTGATGATAAAAGGCGTTCCGTTAAAAGGAAAATTAGATAAGCTTGAATTTGACGGCAAGTCGGTGAATGTGGTGGATTATAAAACCGGCAACCCGGATAAAGCTATTCCCCAGACAAAGGGCCCGTCTGAAAAAGATCCCAATGGAGGTAATTACTGGCGGCAGGCTGTTTTTTATAAAATACTTGTTGACAACTATGAACAGAAAGCATGGAAAGTAGTAAGCACCGAGTTTGATTTTATTGAACCGGATAAAAAGAAAAATTACAGGAAAGAGAAACTGTTCATTACTCCGGCAGACATTACTACTGTTACACAACAAATAACCAGTACCTGGGAAAAAATACAGAACCGTGAGTTCTATATTGGTTGTGGTAAAGAAGACTGCCACTGGTGCAATTTTGTTAAAACCAACAAACTGGCAGTCGCCCTGCATGAGTTGGAATCTGAAGAGGATATAGAACTCCCGTAATAAATCTGGTTGTGACTCACCCGATAGCTATCGGGTTTAAATTTGAACCACAAAGACACAAAGTCACGAAGTAACACAAAGTAATCTTTGTGTCCCGATAGCTATCGGGATTGTGTCTTGGTGTGTTAGTGGTTTGTATTTTAAAGGATTATTGGGAAACTGGAAAGAGTCTGTAACCGGAAACGGGTTAAGTTTGCAGACAGAGAAATTTTCGAATGAAAAGATTTTTCCTTTTTTTCCTCATATTCTTATTTGTCATCCATCAGATCGTGGTTCTTCCCGGCTGCGCAAATATGATACCACCTCAGGGCGGGCCCAGGGATTCGCTGCCCCCGCAATTACTGAAATCCACACCCGGGGATTCGACAAGAAATTTTACAGGAAGCCGGATAACATTTTCTTTTAATGAATTTGTTGATCTGCAGAACGCCCAGGAAAATTTACTGGTATCTCCTACTCCAAAGAACAACCCCGATATCAGCAATAAACTGAATACGGTAACGGTAAAACTCAGGGATTCGCTGGAACCCAATACAACCTATTCATTGAATTTTGGCGGCGCCATAAAAGATTACAACGAAGGAAATGTACTGAACGGGTTTACCTATATTTTTTCCACCGGCAATTATATTGATTCACTGGAACTGCACGGCAAAGTAATACTGGCAGAAACCGGGAAAGTGGACAGCACATTAGTTGTACTTCTTCACACAAGCAATGCTGATTCTGCAGTAGTGAACGAAAGACCCCGCTATCTCGCTAAAGTGGACGGGAAAGGAAACTTTGTTTTCAAAAATCTTCCGCCAAAAACTTTTTACCTGTATGCATTGAAAGATGAAGGTGGCATGCATCGTTATTTCAACGACAAACAATTATTTGCATTCGCTGACAGACCGGTTACCACCCAATTAAAAACAGAACCGGTAACATTATATGCTTATGCCTCCAAACCGTCAGCCCTGCAAACGGTTTTAGCATCGCTTAACACCGGGAATAAAAAAAAGACACCGGCAGAATCTGCAGATAAACGACTGAAATATCAAACCAACCTTATCAATAAACAGCAGGACCTGCAGGGAAATTTTATCATGACCTTTGAACAGCCCCTTCGCTCATTTGATTCTTCAAAGATCCGGCTATATACCGACTCGACATTTGATCCCGTTGCAGATCATAAATTTGAAAAAGACAGCAGCAACAGGAAATTACAACTTACCGTTGCGTGGAAAGAAAATACGTTGTACCATATTATCCTTGACAAGGATTTTGCCGTTGATTCTTTCGGCAGAAAATTATTGAAAACAGATACCCTGAGTTTTAAAACAAAAAAACAGGATGAGTATGGTTCGCTGCAATTAAAATTCCGGAACCTGGACCTGGCCAAAAACCCGGTGCTGCAGTTTATATCAAACGACTTTATTTATAAATCCTTCCCGCTGAGCAGCAGCAGTTTTTCGCAGTCACTTTTTTTACCCGGCGAATATGAGCTCCGCATATTATATGATGATAATAAAAATGGGAAATGGGACCCCGGAGATTTTTTTGGCAAGCACAAACAACCCGAGATCGTAAAGCCGGTCGAAAGAAAGATCACCGTAAAGGCGGCGTGGCAGAATGAGGTGGAAATCGCTCTCTAGTTGCTAGTTACTGGTTGCTGGTCACTGGTTCTCCAGGCCGATATAGTCTTTCCGATTTGAAAATACCAGCAACCAGTAACCAGCAACCAGAATCCAGAATCCAGCATCCGGTAACTATCTTTGTCCCATGCAATTCTCTTCCTCTCTTTTAGAAAATGCTGTCAACGAATTTGCCAAACTGCCCGGTATTGGCAAGAAGACGGCGTTGCGTTTGGTATTGCATTTATTAAAACAGGATACCAAAGAAGTAGGACAATTCAGTGAAGTGATAGCCCGGATGCGGAGTGATATAAAATTCTGCCAGCGATGTTACAACGTATCGGATGGAGATATTTGTTCTATTTGTTCCAACTCCATGAGGAAACAGGAAGTGATCTGCGTGGTGGAAAGCATCCGTGATGTGATCGCCATTGAAAGCACCCAGCAGTTCAACGGCACTTACCATGTCCTCGGCGGCGTCATTTCTCCATTGGATGGCATTGGCCCCGACCAGTTGAATATTGAATCGCTGGTTCATCGTATCGGGAAAGAAAAAACGGAAGAACTAATCTTTGCTCTTAATCCCAATATCCAGGGAGATACAACGATCTATTATATCCAGAAGAAACTGCAACCTGTTATTGTCCGCATTACTACCATTGCCCGTGGCATAGCTTTCGGCGGCGAGCTGGAATATGCCGATGAAATGACCCTGGCAAGGAGTCTTCAAAACAGGTTGCCGGTGGAAAATTATGTTTCAGGCCGGTAAAAAGAGTTCAGGTTGTTCGATGTTGGATTGTTGGAGGTTAGTAGTGATAACATCGAACAATCCAACCTCCAGCAATCAACCAGTAGCCTCTTGTTTTTTATACTGATATAACTTAGCTTTGTCCCATATTACAGGTGGATTTGTTTATTGTTCGGCCTGATCCAAAAACAGAACTAATAAACGGTACGAAACTCACGCAAAGTGTTTCCCAACGTTTATAGTTCACAAACAACATTTGTATGAAAACAATTCAGGATTGTTTGAATGAACGTATCTTAATCATCGATGGCGCCATGGGCACCATGATACAGCGTCATAAACTGGCGGAAGCCGATTACCGTGGTGAGCGGTTTAAAGACTGGCATTGCGATGTAAAAGGCAATAATGACCTGCTGAGCATTACCCAACCGCAGATCATCACCGCTATCCATAAGCAATATTTGGATGCAGGCGCTGATATCATTGAAACCAATACATTCAGCAGCACGTCTATTGCCATGGCTGACTATGAAATGCAATCATTGGCTTATGAATTAAATGTAGCAGCAGTCAAATGTGCCAAAGAAGCAATTCAACAATACAATAGTGAAAATCAAAATTCAAAAATCAAAAGTCCAAAATTCATAGCCGGGGCAATAGGCCCATTGAATAAGACATTAAGTCTTTCTCCCGATGTAAACAACCCCGGTTTCCGCGCCGTCACTTTTGATGAAGTGGTCAATGCATATTATGAACAAGTAAGAGGATTGGTGGACGGCGGCGTTGATCTTTTACTAATAGAAACCATATTCGACACACTCAATGCAAAAGCAGCAATCTTTGCTATTAAAAAGTATTTCAGGGAGAACCCACCTTCGGGGGGCAGGGGGGCACTGCCTATAATGATTAGCGGAACCATCACCGATGCATCGGGCAGAACATTAAGCGGGCAAACACTGGAAGCATTCTATACTTCCGTCATGCATGCAAAACCAATCAGCATTGGCCTGAACTGTGCATTAGGCGCCAAAGAAATGCGGCCGCATATCGAAGAGCTTTCGCAGATCGCTTCTTGTTATGTATCCGCATATCCCAATGCCGGCCTGCCCAATGCCATGGGAGAATATGACGAACACCCGGAAGACACTGCACATTACCTGGAAGAGTGGGCCAAAGAAGGTTGGGTAAATATTGTAGGTGGTTGTTGTGGTACAACTCCTGATCATATCCGGCATATTGCGCAGGAAGTAAAGAATCTAAAGCCTCGTGAATTACCTGAAGTGGAAAAAGAATTAGTGAACCAATAAGACACGAAGGCACAAAGCATCACGAAGGCATGTATAATAAGCTAACTGAAAGAGAAGAGTACCTGGCGCGGCAGATTGTTGATATTGCAATTAACATTCACAAAGAACTAGGTCCGGGATTATTGGAAAGTGTTTATGCAAAATGTTATTATTACGAGCTCACAAAAAGGGAAATATCTTATGTAAGGCAACAAGAAGTTCCAATTGTCTATCAAAGCCTCATCATCGATGATGGATTAAGACTGGATTTGTTAGTAGATGATTTGGTTGTCGTAGAATTTAAGGCACAGGAAAACTACCACCTGTTTGGGAAGCTCAGTTATTAAGTTATTTAAAGCTATCGAAGAAAAGACTTGGATTTATTATCAATTTTCATGTTCCACTAATGAAAGATGGAATTAAGAGAATGGTGCTATAATACTTCGTGACACTTTGTGCCTTTGTGCCTTCGTGGTTCAAAAAAAATGAGAATGAGTGTAATTAAACCATATTTAAGACTAAGCGGCCTGGAACCTTTGGTCGTTCGCCCCGACACCAATTTTGTAAATGTCGGCGAACGCACCAATGTTACAGGCTCAAAAATGTTTGCCCGGCTCATCAAAGAAAATAAATATGAAGAAGCATTAAGTGTGGCGAGACAACAGGTTGAGAACGGGGCACAGGTGCTGGATGTGAATATGGATGATGCCTTATTAGATGGCGTGCTGGCAATGACAACTTTTTTGAACCTGGTGCAAAGCGAGCCGGACATTGCGAAGATCCCCATCATGATCGACAGTTCAAAGTTTGAGATCATTGAAGCAGGGTTAAAATGTGTGCAGGGAAAATGTATTGTGAATTCTATTTCGATGAAGGAAGGTGAATCCAAATTCATCGAACAGGCCGTCATCTGCCAGAGTTATGGCGCTTCCGTCATCGTTATGGCTTTTGATGAAAAAGGACAGGCCGACACTAAGGAACGTAAAGTAGAAATTTGCCACCGGGCTTATAAAATATTGACCGAACAGGTTGGCTATGATCCGCAGGACATCATTTTCGATCCTAACATTTTTGCCATAGCCACCGGCATGGAAGAACATAATAATTATGGCGTCGATTTTATAGAAGCTACCAAAGAAATAAAACAACTGATGCCGCTGACCAAGATAAGCGGTGGTGTCAGTAATCTTTCTTTTGCTTTTCGGGGTAATGACCATGTACGGGAAGCTATGAACAGTGTATTTCTTTATTATGCCATCAGGGCGGGCATGGATATGGGCATTGTAAATGCCGGGCAACTGGTGGTGTATGATGAAATAGAACCGGCGCTGCGACAATTATGTGAAGATGTAATACTCAACCACAATAATGATAACAACGAAGCCACTGAAAAACTGATCGGGTTTGCCGAAACAGTAAAAACAAAAGGCAAAGAGAATATAAAAGATGAAAAATGGCGGGGAACATCCGTGGAAGAAAGGTTGAAACATTCATTGGTCAATGGCATCACGGATTATATTGATGCCGACACCGAAGAGGCAAGGTTAAAATATCCAAAACCCCTGGATGTTATTGAAGGGCCGTTGATGGATGGAATGAATGTAGTGGGAGATCTGTTCGGAAGCGGGAAAATGTTTTTACCGCAGGTGGTAAAATCCGCAAGAGTGATGAAAAAATCTGTTGCCGTTCTTACTCCTTACATTGAAGCAGAGAAAGAGGAAAGAAAACAAGCGCATTTAGCTGCCGGAACAGTTAACCAGGAAGCTGCCGGCGCTCCAAAAGTTTTGTTGGCTACCGTTAAAGGCGATGTGCATGATATTGGAAAGAATATAGTTGGTGTTGTATTGGGTTGTAACGGATATGACATCATTGATCTCGGTGTGATGGTTCCTGCAGATAAAATTCTTGATACCGCTGAAAAAGAAAAAGCAGATATCGTTGGTTTAAGCGGATTGATCACTCCATCGCTGGATGAAATGGTGCATGTGGCACATGAAATGAAACGCCGGGGCATGAAACAACCCCTGTTGATCGGCGGCGCTACCACTTCAAGAATGCATACGGCGGTGAAGATCGCCCCGCAGTACGATAATGGCGTGATGCATATATTGGATGCATCGAGGAGTGTAACGGCTGTCAGCACTTTATTAAATAAAGAACAAAAAGGTTCATTGCTCCAGCAAACAAAACAGGAATATGAAGGGCTTCGTTTCCAGTTTATGAATAAAAAAGAAAAGGTAATGGTCCCGTACAGCGAAGCGGTGGTTACCAAAGAATATTTTGACTGGAAAAATTATAAACCAACCCAGCCATTGGTTGACGGAGTGAAAGTGCTTAAAGATTTTGACCTGGGAACTTTAGCAAACTATATCGACTGGGGACCTTTCTTTATTGCCTGGGAAATGCCGGGTCATTTTCCCGAAGTATTATCCGATAAGATCTTTGGTGCGGAAGCCACCCGGCTTTATAACGATGCACAAAAAATGGTGCAACAACTTGTAAAAGAAAAATGGTTTTCCGCTGACGGGGTAATTGGTTTCTGGCCCGCCTCCAGCAATAATGCAGATACCATAACATTACAAACAGGTAAAAGGGAAGTGAAGCTGGAATCGCTTCGCCAGCAGATGAAAAAAGCCGTAGGTCAACCAAGCTATTCTTTGGCTGATTTTATTTGCCCGGGAGAACTGGGCTCCGATTTCATGGGTTCATTTGCCGTAACCATACATGGCGCCAAAAAACATATTGACCGTTTTGCCGCCGACCATGATGACTATAATAAGATACTGGTTCAAATTTTAGCCGACCGTTTTGTTGAAGCATTTGCCGAATGCCTGCATCAAAAAGTGAGAAAAGAATACTGGGGCTATGAAAAGAATGAGAAATTGACAAACGAAGAATTAATAAAAGAAAAATACAAGGGCATTCGTCCCGCCCCGGGTTATCCCGCCTGTCCTGATCATACAGAAAAAATAAAGTTGTTTGATCTGTTAAATGTCACCGAGAATATCGGTATTGAATTAACTGAAAGTCTGGCTATGAATCCGCCCGCTTCCGTTTGCGGCTGGTACATTGCACATCCAAAAAGCCATTACTTTGGATTGGGTAAAATAGGAAAAGACCAGCTGGAAGATTATGCCAACCGAAAAGAAATGAGTTTGGATGAAGCAGAGAGATGGTTGAGGCCTGTGTTGGAATAGTTTTATTCTTTATTCCATATCCTGAGATTAAGATTCAATTCATCGATCATTTCAAACACCATACAAACTGTATTGTAATAATCACCAATTATATCGTAATTATTGGGTCTGTAAATGGCAGGCTCAAATAGATTATCCGGCATTGGTACTGCCACAAAGATATAAGTGTTTACAAAGGAGAAAGAAATGCCTTGCCCTATTAATTGTTCCAACCTTATCAATCTTTCCATAAATGACGGAGTGAGGATATACCTGGCTTCAACCTGGTCGCTGCTATAAACACTAAAACTGTTTTTAAAATCAACACTTTCAAGCTTTACCTTTTCCAGGTCGTCTGCGAAAGTGGTAAATATTTTCCTGAAAAATCCCAGTTGAGGATTAGTTTCACTCCATACATAGGTCCTGCCCTGGAAATGTTTATTAAACTCTGCAATAAAAAACAATCCTTTGAAAAAGGTTACAGAATTGTCACCCACACTTCTTGTGACATGCAACTCAGAAAAGCAGAAATAGGTTTTACCTCTCGAACCTTCAACATAATCATCGCCGCTATAACTGTCCGGGGTTTTCAGGAACAATCCGCTCCTTTCAAAATCTTTCTGGCTTACTTTTCGTTGTGGCTCATAATGCAGTGAAGGATCAATGAAGTTTATCACCCTTCGTACTATCTTTTCTTTAAAAGTGGAAACATAACCTTTCCTGTTATTATTTGCTATGCCCGTAATTATAGCTCCGGTAACAAAAGATACAAAAGTCAGTACCCCTGTTATTTCAGAGCCTGAAGATGACGTTATAATGAAAAGCACAAAAGTCCAACCAAGAAGGGAATATCCAAGTATTATTTGTTTTGCCAGTCTTTTCCGTTGCCCCTCCAGGGGCTCCAGTAAAGCCTCCAATTCCTTTACAAAAAGTTCATAAAAATTTTGGGGTGATGGCATCAGCGACTCAATTGACATTAATTACCGGCTCTTTTTTCTCGGTATCAGGTATATTAAAATACGCTTTATGTTTCAATCTTAAAAATGAAGCGATGATATTGGATGGGAACATTTCTATTGCATTATGGTAATCGTTGACTGCCGCATTATAAAAACGCCTGGAGGCAGCAAGTTGTTCCTCTGTTTCATTGATAGCTCCCTGTAATTTTAAAAAGCTTGTATTGGCTTTTAATGCAGGGTAATTTTCGAAATTGATAAAGATCGTTTGCAGGTTGGCATTGATCTGGTTGTCTAGTGTTACTTTTTCGTTTGTATTTAAATTTTCCAGGGTAAGTTTTGATCTCATTTCGGTTAGACTGAAAAGCATATCTTTTTCATGCAGCATATATCCTTTTACAGTATTCACCAGTTGGGGTATAAGATCATATCTTTTTTTGAGCATAACATCCATTGAAAAAAAAGCATTATCAATGGCATTTCTCTTTTTTATAAGATTATTATAGACAAGAATAATAAGCAGCAGGATTACTGGAATAATGATAAGTATGGCGACCATGTTGTCCCGTTTATAAAAGACTCAATTTATTCAATTCTATCCGTAATTGTTCTGGATACTTATAATGTATGCCTTGAATCCCCAGCAACTCTCCTGCTTTCACATTTCTCAAATTATCATCAATTAATAATGCTTCTTCCGGTTTCACCTTATACCGGTTCAACAGTAACTGGTAAAACTCCGGGAATGGTTTTCTCGTTTTCTCCACTCCACTCACTACAAGGCCGTCAAACCATTGTAAGAAATCAAACTGTTCTAACGCAATTGGAAATGTCTCGGCGCTCCAGTTGGTCAATGCATAAATTTTTAGTTTGGGATCTTGCTTCAGCTCCCTGAAAATGTCGACTGTTCCCTGGATGGGACCATGTAGCATTTCTGACCAACGACCATAATAATCCCTGATCGCTTTTTCCCATTCCGGGAATAAGGCTATTTTTTCTTCCGTTGCTTTCGCAATAGGATTACCGGAATCCTGGTTCTCATTCCAGGCGTCCGTGCAAATATTTTCGAAGAAATAATCCCTTTTTTCAATAGTATCAAAATAATCATTGTCAAAAACATAGCGGGGGTTCCAGTCGATCAATACTCCGCCGAGGTCAAAGATGATGGTATTGATATCAGGCATTCCTGTATTTATGTTTTAATAAAAGTATAATGGATCGATCAATAACTTCTTTAAGGTAAACACCAATGAATATTTGAAGATAACAACTTTGGTAAAAGAAATACACTGCATCATCTCCTCTCCCATAGCCACAAGTTGCGTTTGCGGGGTTTTATTTTGTAATTGGTTTGTACATAGGTTTGAATATGGTTCATCGCTTCGTCTTCATCATC
>DATHDV010000039.1:0-26503 GCA_035318845.1 Chitinophagaceae bacterium | reverse complement strand
AACATTTGGTCAGGCAATGGAAGGAAGCAGAAGCAAAGGGTGAACTGTATTTCCCGCATGAGTTTTTATACAAAACAGTTTTGAGCGGAGACCTGGAACAGTATTATGAAATTGATCCGAAGGATAGCTGGATCGTAGCCGCTGCCAAAAAAAATATTCCCATTGTTGTCCCCGGATGGGAAGACAGTACAACCGGAAATATTTTTGCCAGTTATGTTATCAAAGGAGAACTAAAAGCAAGCACGGTAAAAAATGGGATCGAATACATGGTATGGCTGGCCGATTGGTATAAAAACAATTGCAGTGGTAAAGGTGTTGGCTTTTTCCAGGTTGGTGGTGGCATTGCAGGAGACTTTCCCATCTGCGTAGTGCCCATGATGTACCAGGACCTTGAAATGCATGATGTACCTTTCTGGAGTTATTTCTGCCAGATCAGTGATTCAACTACTTCTTATGGTTCTTATTCCGGCGCCGTGCCCAATGAAAAGATCACCTGGGGTAAATTAGATATTAATACACCGAAGTTCATTGTTGAAAGCGATGCGACGATCGTAGCACCATTGATATTCGCCTGGATATTGGGTTGGTAACCCTTCATCTTTGCCCGGGATTAAAATGAAAAGATGAACCCCGGCTCGTTTATCACAAGGCGGGGTCGTTTTTATAAGGAAAGGCAGGGATTAAAGTTTTCAGGGAGCAGGACTTCATTTCTCTTCATTTCAAACAACGAATAATAGACTTTAGCAGTTGCCTGTGGTTTAACGGGTATAAAAAAACCTTCCGGCTTTAACAGAAGGTTTAATATTATAAGTGACTGTTTATATTTTCTAACCGTAGCGCATCTTTTCAACCCGGCGTTCATGACGGCCTCCTTCAAAATCTGTGGTCATAAATATTCCCACCATTTTTTCCGCATCACCTTCCCGTACAAACCGGGAAGGAATGCAAATAATGTTTGCATTATTATGTTCACGGGCCAGTTGCGCCAACTCTTCACCCCAGCAGATAGCTGCCCGTATACCCTGGTGTTTATTGGCAGTAATGGCTACACCATTGGCACTGCCACATAACAAAATACCAAAAGCCGCTTCACCATTTTCCACGGCTGATGCAACAGGATGAGCATAATCAGGATAATCAACGGAATCTTTGTTGTGAGTTCCAAAATCTTTAAACGCCAACCCCTTGCCTTCCAAAAAAGAGATCAGGTTTTCTTTATAATCAAATCCTGCATGATCGCTGCCGATGGCGATGGGCTTGCTGAGGTTAAATTGAGAATGCATAAATAGTTCTTAGTTTATAGAGTTTAGAGCCATTAGCCATTAGCTATTAGCTGTTAGCCAATAGCCAATAGCCAATAGCCAAAAACAACATATCAAAGTTAAGAAACTTCGGACTCCCGACTCCTGACTACAAACTATTTTCAGCTCCACTCTTTCTCTTCCTTTGCCTGCCTCTTGTTGATGCGGGTTGCAATGATGATACTGGCTTCAAATAAAAGGTATAATGGAATAGTAACGATCGTCAGGCTGAACGGATCGGTTGAAGGAGTAATGATCGCAGCTGCAATTAATATAATGACAAAAGCGTGACGCCGGTATTTTTTCAGGAAACGGCCGGTAACAATGCCGATCCTTGCCAGCACCATTACAAGTAATGGCATTTGAAATAACACACCGATGCCAACTGTTGTATACACCAGGTTTTCCAGGTAATCGGAGAACGATGGCATTATTTCTATCTGCGGACTCAGTTTATAGTTAAAATAAAAATTAACCATAAAAGGGGTAAGGATAAAATAGCCGAACGCAACTCCTGTAAAAAACAACAACGAAACCCAGAAAATAACACCCTTGGTTTTCTTTCTTTCTGTTTGTGAAAGAGCCGGGCGCACAAACTTCCAGAATTCCCAGAAGACATATGGGAATGCAATAATAAATCCACCGATAAATGCCAGCGTAAAAGAAGCAATGAATTGGCCTGTCATGGTGTTCTCCAAAAATTTGGCTTTCACATCCGGAAAACAAAGTGTATTGCCAATACCAATAAAGTGGCCGAGCCTGCAAAGCCAGCGGGAAGAAATAAAATCACTCCGGGTAGGAGCGAAAAGAACCTGGTTCACTACAAAGTCTGAGTAAATAAAAACAAAGATGGCGCCAATAACAACCGCAATGACAGAGCGGATGACATGCCAGCGCAGATCTTCGAGATGATCAATGAAAGACATTTCTGCCTTTGGGTCTTTGTTGCGCTTATTAAAGAAATCGAGTAATGCCATTAGGTACTTTTAGAGAGAGACAAAGATAGGGGGGAATGGGGAGTGGCGAGTAGCAAGTGGGTTAGCTAACAGCTAATGGCTAATAGCTAACAGCTTCTCTCACTTCAGCTTTTTCATCTTCACCATTTCGATCCGGGTATCGCTTACATTCATGATGTCAAACTCATAATCATCAATGATGATCCTTTCTTTCTGACCGGGAATGGTCTCATGGTAATTAATGATATAGCCTGAAAGGGTTTCGGATTCATCATCGCCAAAATCAAAATCATATTTCTGTTCGAGGTAATCCAGTTCCAGCCGGCCGGAAAAAATATATTCGTTCTCCGCCAGTTGTTTTTCTACAAACTCTTCCGTATCGTATTCATCCTGTATCTCTCCAAACAGTTCTTCCAGCACATCTTCCATGGTAATGATTCCGGCCGTGCCGCCAAACTCATCCACAACCCAGGCAATACTTTTTCTTTCCTTGGTGAATTTGCTGATAAGGTCCGATGCACTCATGCTTTCGGGAACAGCAGGGATAGGAAGTAAAACAAAACCGATATGTTCCGGGTTTTTAAAAAGATCCAGCTGGTGAATATAACCCTTGATATGGTCAATATTATTTTCAAACACAACCAGTTTACTTAATTTGGTCTCAATAAATTTTTTCTTCACTTCTTCCATGCTGGACCGGATATCAACACCGATTATTTCTTTTCGCGGTACCAGGCATTGCCTGATCTTCACTTTTGGCAACTCCTGTGCATTCTCCATCAGTTGTGTATTGCGTTCCTGCCGTTCTTCATCTTCGCTGGGCTGAAACAGGTGTTTCAGATCGCTGCGCAGGAAAGCCTCCTTGTTCTTATCAAACCTGATATTGAATACATATTTCAAAACCCATTCTGACAGAGCAATAAGACCGGAAGCGATGGGTTGGAACATCTGGTAAAAAAAATCAGTGACCAGGGCCAGGCGGTTAAGCAATGTGTTGCTTTTGGACCGGAACCAGGCGCGGGGAATAAATTCTGCAAATACCAAAACGATCAGTGTTGTTAAAGCGATCTCCAGGAATGAATGAACCAGTTCAGAACCGATCTTCAAATAATTCCAGATGGGATGCATCACATGACTGAACTGCAAACCCAGGAACACCAAAAAAATTGTATAACCAATAAGTGTAGTACCGAGAAAACGGGCGGGGTAATGGAAGAAACGGGAAAGGATCTGCGAGGAGGCGCTGCCCTGTTTCTTTTTAATTTCTATGTTCAGGCGGTTGGCGCTGTAAAAAGCCATTTCAATACCGGAAAAAAAACCCATCAGGAGCAGGGTAATGATAAAGAACAATATGGTCTTCCAGTCGATCATAAGGCAAAGTTAGTGAATGGTCAATGGTGAATGGTGAATGGGATTCCGAAAGAATAAGGAGTTTACTATGTTCGGCTTACAGCTTTTTTTCTAATTTCAGAGCTTGGTGAAGGTTTGAGTGACGAGACTTACTGAACCCCCATTCACTATTCACCAGGGAGAGCCAATAAAGGAACGAACTGCTTCTTCTGCTTCTTTACATGCTCTGTCTAGCTGATCGTTGATGATGATGTGGTCAAATTTATTTTTTAATGAAAGCTCATGCGATGCTTTATTGATCCTTGCCAGCAGTGATTCTGCTGTTTCCGTTCCCCTTGCTTCCAGCCGGCGCCTGAGCTCTTCCAGGGAAGGGGGCTCAATAAAAAGTGACAATGAGTTTTCGGGATATATCCGCTGCAGGTGAATGCCGCCTTGTACATCCACATCGAGCAGGGGGGCTTTATGTTGTTGCCAGATACGATCCAGTTCACTTTTCAACGTACCATAGTATTTACCTTCATACACCATTTCCCATTCTGCAAATTCATTATGCTGAATCCTGTTTTTAAATTCATCAACAGTTATAAAATAATAATCCACTTTGTCTTTTTCAGTATTGCGGGGCAGTCGGGTGGCACAGGAAACAGAAAAAGCCAGTTGTTCAGGCAATGCTTTCAGCAAATGACGGGTCACTGAAGTTTTACCGGCGCCGGAAGGGGCAGTGATGATGACGAGTTTGTTGTTTGTCTTGGTCATGTAATAATAAGTGGGCAAAAGTAAAGATTAAACGGGTGCAAACCTCCGAACCTGTTAACATTACATATCTCATAAAACTTTTTATATTCAATAAAAAAACTCCCCCGATAACTATCGGGGGAGTTTTTTAAATGCGGAAGAATTATTTTAATACAGATAGTTCAAGGCCGTTCTATCATTATTGTTGAAAGGGCGGTTCGTTGTTGCACTCAGGCAGGAAAGCATCCAGCTTCCTGCATCAGGGCCGGAAGGTGTTCCCGGAATAAGTATAGCGCCTACATTAGAAGCTCCTTCATTTGACGGAGCACCACCACAGCTATAACTTCTGTCCATAAAATCGGTATGACGGAAACCGATGCAATGACCTACTTCATGTGCAATAACAGTTGTCACAAAACCAATACTGTAACTCTGATATGCCCTGTTGAATTTAACTTCACCATAGGGATCACCGCCGCTGGGAAAACCAGCTGAAGCAATATAATTCCCGCCATTAATTATCCTGACATTGATATCCCCGTTGCTGGCAACTCTTGACATGGTGATCTGAAGTCCTTGTGCATTATAACGGGCAATGGCCGCATCAATTCCGGCAGAAACATTCGCATTTACACTGCCACTGCTGCTGATGGTAATATTTCTTGGCAAACCCGTTACAAGGTTTGTTGTTCTGTACTGTTCGTTGTTGGCAATAAGGAGATAATTACCACCGGGAACTGAATTCAAAAAGCCTTCAGTCAGTATAATATCTCCTTCAACCAGGTATCCTTCTTCTGTTTTCTGAACATTGGAAGTACCAAATCCATGACTTTGGATCTTTGCCAGGGTAGCATCAGAAATTTCATCCTGCGCAGTTTCTTTCGCTGCTTTTTTACATGACGTGAGGATAAGTCCAGTCATGAGGGTAAGAGTTAAAAGCCGGGTTATTTGTTTCATGTTTAATGTTTTTGGGGAGTTAAAAATTTTTGTAAAATTTGAAAGCAAAAGATAAGCCAATTTTCTGAATTGTAAGAGATAAAAAATATTCAAACTTAAAAACATTCATTAACTAAACCAGTATTTATACGATTTCACCGGATGATAAGAATAACAACTGCCTTTATTTCAATAATTTTGAAGGATAATCAGGTAAAGTGAAAATGTTCTCACCCCAGTTTAAACAAAGGCGGTTCATTGCCAGGATATATGTCTTGTTCACCATTTTTATTATTTCATACTCCGGGTATGGTCAACAACCCACTCAGAAATATCCTGAAAAATATTCTCCGGGAGTAACGGAGCTTGTATTAACAGCCCCGGTTAATAGAGAAGTAAGATTGATGGTAATGACAAAGAATACAAAATTATTCTTTGATTCATTGATCGCTTTGAAAGAAATAAAAGTTATTTCGTTATATGAACCCACCAATACTTTTATCATTTACACTCCGGTAAAATATATCAGCCGGGTTGCATCATGGGATCATGTTTTATTTATGGACAGAAACCGGCAGGCTTCACCGGAGCTTTTTAGCGGGACGATCGAGAACCAAACCAATATAGTGAACAGGATGCAGGCTGCATTTCCTGCTTACAATGGAAATGATATTACTATCGGCATCAAAGAAAATGCATTCGATACGGCAGATATTGATTTTAAAGGAAGGGTACTCATCAACCCGGCAGCCACACAGGCAGTTAATAGTCATGCTTCGATCATGGCCACTATTTCTGCAGGAGGCGGCAATACATGGTATGCTACCAAAGCAGCCGCCTGGGGAAGTAAGATCGTGTCTTCATCTTTTTCCAACCTCTTACCTGATGCGAATAGTTTTTTTCAGCAATATGGCGTTACGGTGCAAAACCATTCTTATGGCACGGCTATTGAAAATTATTATGGTCCCGAAGCGGTGGCTTATGATCTGCAGGTTGCCAATAACCCATCGCAGCTGCATGTATTTTCCTCCGGCAATTCGGGGCAATTGGCATCCACTGCAGGAACCTATAATGGTATCATCGGTTTTGCCAATCTTACCGGGCAATTTAAAATGGCAAAAAATATTATTACGGTTGGCGCCACCGATTCTTTTTATAATATTCCATCACTCAGTTCAAGAGGCCCGGCTTATGATGGAAGGATAAAGCCTGAGTTGGTAGCACAGGGCGAAGACGGAAGTTCCGGTGCTGCTGCCATAGTCAGTGGTGTTGCTGCTGCTTTGCAACAATCTTATAAATTGAATAATGGAGGCAATCTTCCTTCCTCTGCATTAATAAAAGCAATACTCATCAACAGCGCCAATGATGTTGGTCCTGCTAAAGTTGATTTTCAATCGGGGTTTGGTTCGGTAAATGGATACAGGGCCATGCAGACTTTAGTCAATGGCAATTATATTTCCGGTTCCGTATTACCTGCGCAGGAACTAACTTATAATTTGATCGTGCCGGCGAATACCAGGGAATTAAAAATGACACTGGCATGGATCGATCCGCCTGCAACGGTGAATGCAGCAAAGGCATTGGTCAATGATATTGACCTGGAATTATTTTACCCGCTTACTTCACAAACATGGCAACCCTGGGTGCTCAGTAACTTTCCGCACCGCGATTCATTATTATTACCTGCTGTAAGAAAAAGAGATGGATTAAATACGCTGGAACAAATAACGCTTGACAACCCGCAAGCCGGGACCTATGTTATCAAAGTAAAGGGATTTGCACTCACCACTGCTTCGCAATCATTTCATATTGCATGGCAATTCAATGCCGCAAACAATTTTGAATGGAACTATCCCCGGCAAAACGACCCGGTGCTGGCCGGTGAACAAAATGTGCTACGCTGGCAATCTACGTTAGCGACCGCTACAGGAATATTGCAATACAGTACGGATAACGGAAACAGCTGGCAGGTCATCAATGCTGCGGCTGATCTTTCAGCGGGATTTTATAAATGGATCGCTCCAACTGTTTATTCCAAAGCGTTATTAAAAATAACTGCTGCCGGCATTGACTATACAACGGATACGGTTGTTATCTCAAAGCGTTTAACGCTTTCAACCGGCTTTAACTGTCCTGATTCATTTATGCTCATCTGGCCACGGGTAGGGGCTGCTGCGCAATACAACCTGTATAAGCTAGGCAGTAAATACATGGAAGTCTTGCAAACATTAACGGATACATCCATCGTGCTGCAAAAAAACAGCAACAGCAGTTTGCATTATGCCGTGGCGCCCGTCATTGGCGGCAGGGAAGGAGTGAAAAGTTTTGGAACCAATTATACTACACAGGGTGTGGGCTGTTATTTTAAATCATGGTATGCGGATCAAATAAATAATACCGGGCGATTGCACCTGGAACTGGGCTCTTTATATAACATCGTTAAAATAACCGTGCAGAAGGTCATTGGCAAGGATACTCTCATCCTGCAAATAGTCAACAATCCAAATTCATTGATCTATACTTTCAATGATCCCGTTTTGATAACCGGGCTAAACCAGTACCGTGCCTGTTTGAAAACAGTCAACGGAGCCGGGATCTGTTCTGATATCGCTATATTATATTTTGCGGAAGAGAACCGGCTCTTTGTTTATCCAAACCCGGTAAGGCAAAGCGAATCATTTACTGTTATCATCAATGAACAGCAATCAGGCGAATTACAAGTGATAGATGTAAGTGGCCGGGTATTGCAAAAATTTATTATCCAGAATGGCGGTGCCATACAACTGCCTGCTATCCGCCTGCCTGCAGGGCTTTATATGTTGCGATTGGCCGGCAACAATTTAAAAGTAAGAACAGGGAAGCTGATCATTTATTGATGAATTTGTACAGGTTATTTTTCTGTCAGCGCCGGTCATTTACTTTTTAGTAATGCCCTGATTTACGCCTTTCACCACATAGGAACATAGAAACATAGGTTTTCACATAGTTCTATGTGTGTATTTGCTATTGTGGCCTACTGTGTCTATGTGGTTCAAAATTCAAATCAGGACTATACTTACTTTTTATTCTTCAACCAGGCGGTTTGCCATTTCATGTCTTTATAAGTACTTCTGAAAAACAAAGTATCCCCGTTGATCCGGAAAGACCTTGCGGCATAGGTTGTGCCGGCCTTATCAGGTCGCAGGTTCCCGGTAATAGTATGTGTGACCTCGTTTTTATTCTTGTCAATGGAATAAACTCCGAAATAGGCATCGTAGGTATCAATGAGTTTTCTTGCCTGCTCAATATCCCAGCTATTGGAACCCAAACCAAGACCCGGCGTTGATCCATCCTGCTTCATGATCGAATCATTGATGATGGAAGCCCGGGTCCCTTTCCATAAAGATTGAATACTCATTCTTCCATCAGCCGTATAGATCAATAAACCCGTTACTGCAGTATCCTGGTTGATAACATGGCCTGCACTGTCAATTTCCTGGTCGGCAATAAAATTCCAGGAACCGGTTAATGGGTTAACATTTTCACTCTTCTTTTTGTCGGCAGTGTTGCAGCATTGTAAAAAAATGGAGGAGATAATTAAAGCGCAGAGTAATGATTTCATGATGGGTTTGTTTAGTGGTGGAATGATCGGTCGTCTGGTGATGCTAAATTTATTAATAATAATTGATGATTGCGTGATAGATGAACAGTGGGTAGTGACTGAGTTAAAATTTGAACCACAAAGGCACAAAGTCACGGAGTAACACAAAGTAATCTTTGCGTCCCGATAGCTATCGGGATTGTGCCTTGGTGTCTTCGTGGTTTATATTAATACATTTTCAAACTGAGTCACTACCGAACAGTGTCCTTCGCCCACCCCGATAACATTCGGGGGCAGGCGGCTCAGCACAGCAGCCAAGGCTGGAGGACATTAGGGGTTACCGGGGAGGAAGACACCTATAATATACCTATAGCACACCTATAGTATACCTATAACTCGCCAGTAGCTGCTATTTTTGCAGTGTATGGGAACCAAAAAATACAGCCGCCGACAATTGCCACCCTGTCCTGACCCGGAACGGTATGTATTAGTAAAAACAGAAGAGGGTTATTATTGGCGCAGAAAAAGAGGAACCGTGAAACCGGCGAAACTAAACCAGGCCATGAACCGCAATGCAGCCACTGCAAAAATAACCGCCCCTGCCGCCAGCAGGCTGATGCGAAAATTAGCCGCTTATACACATGGAATAAAAAAAGGAAGGATCAATCTTATTATCTCCGGGATGCTGATGAAGACCTATCATACCAAAGAGGTAATCGATTTTTCGATGCTGGAAGGACTGGAACTGAATACCGGATACCCGTTGGAAAAATTATTTTATGGTGACTATCAAGTGATACAGGATGACCAAAACCTGCGGCTGAAAATAAAACTTACGAAAGGAACCGTGCAGCAGCTTAATAACTTAGTAACGGATTACTATTTTGAAGCTGTGCTGCTGTATGGCGATGTTACCCATGACGGTGCGCTGAGAACCGATGATATAAGTTCTGCTCTTTATTCTTTTGCACAGGTTGCACCGGACAATACTGAACTGGTATTGCCCTTACCGGATAATAATGCGCCATGGCTGTTGCTGCTTAAAATAAATTGCCTTGAAGGAAATGAATTAGCGGCGCACCCGAAACATTATGCGATGAAAGTGGTGAAAGTGAATTCGTGAACGGGTATGATATAATAATAATTTCATTTCCTGCCAGCCCGGAGCTTACCATGCGTATAAGAAGCAGATGCCTGGGCTCGTGTCTTCACGAATCCCGTTTGACGATGTAATTCCGGTGTGTGGGGCGACACCGGGCGTTTTAGATCAATAAACCCGTTACACTGGTATCCTGGTTGATCACCTTACCCATACTGTCCATTTCCTGGTCGGCAATAAAATTCCAGGAACCGGTCAAAGGGTTATCATTATCACTTTTCTTTTTGTCAGCGGTCTTGCAGGATTGTAAGACAAGAGATGAGATGATTAAAGCAGAGAGTAATGATTTCATGATTGGTTTGTTGTTGGTGAAACGTTTAATATTGCAAAAGGGGGAAAACATTCCGAAAGCAATCGGCTCACTATTGTTGGCAATGCTTTTCTTTTATCTATTAAGTCTTAAGAATGCAGTAATGAAGAAAAATACAAGTAAAAGCCCAATTAAACTTTGTATAAAGGAAAAAAATCTGCCAATACCAAGTGTCCCATATTTTCTTGGCGGATACAAATACATTGTCGTAAAGTTATAAAAGTGAAAGTTACTACTCAAACCACCTAAAACCATATTATTTAAACTGAATAAAATACAATTCCATATAAATATTATAATTCCAAATTTATTTCTGCGAAAGGTTAATAAAATCGGCTTTTGATTTTCTAAACTTTCTCCAAATAGTTTTGTATTTATATAATAGCCAAATGCAAATTTCGAAAACCCCAAAAGAATATAAATTAAAGAAAAGAATAAGATAATAAATACAAAAGTTTTTAAAATAATTAAATAATTTGTTCCATAATTTCCACGAACACTTTCATTAAAATATTTCAGCAGAGTTTTACTTAGACCACTTGAATTAATTTCCCTTTCGCATACTTTTGAACGAAAATAAAAGTAATCTGATAAATCATACCTTTTTTCATTTTCAAATATCTTAGATAAATAAGTATATACCGATTTAGAAACTAAATAACCCTTTTTAATTTCCTTCCTTTCTGTTTCAGTTGCAGAATGAGAATTTTTATCCTGCCATTCAAGTTCTTCTTTAAGTATTGAATTTTTATCAGGGGTTAAAGTAGCGCTCTCAATCGAGGAATTGTATAAGATAGAATAATTTTTTGCTGATTTATTTACGAAATTTGGATTTTTCAATATGGTCGAAAATATTGTCAATTTTGCATCTGGGATCAAAATGTTTGAAACATCCAAATACTGTATTTCACCTCCTTCAATTATTATTTCCTTGAAATAACCCGCAAATTTTATATGCCTGGAATTTGAACATCCTTGTATTCTTACTTTTTGAATGGTGTCTTTATAAGCTTCAATTAATATGCTATTGAAACTTGACTGGTCTAAAACCAATTCATCTATTTTGCAATTAATAATATTTAAGTTATTTAACTCCTTGCAGTTCCTTATCCAAAAAGAATTGAAGTTACAATTGACAAATGTGATATTTGATAGCGTAGAGACCAAAAAATTCAACTCTCCGTTGTTTGTAAAATTTGAGTTTGTAAATTTTGAATTTTGAATTGTTTTAACGCCAAAATGATTTTGAAAAGTACAATTAGTGAAATTGGTATTATCAATTAATGTATCACTATAAAAACCTGAACTAATAAACGTTGAGTCGTAAATAGAGTTTTTGAAGCTATGTTCAATAAAATTATTATTTTCAACTAATAATAATTTCTTATCATCTGAACAAGAATAAATAAATAAAAGTAATAAAATTGTGCTAGTCAATCTCAAGCTCTTCTTTAACATAGAATTTTAATTTTTTTTTGGGCATAAATAACACCCTTTCACTGACTTTTATTCTTGAGAAATTTTTGAATAACAGGTTATTCTGGTTTTCCAGTACTGTTGTACTTATTAATTCCAAATGATACATTTTTGGATATTTTAAAGAAACGAAATGTCCAAATGTTTTCCCACTAAAAATAAGCCTGAGAAAGAAAGTGATGCATCGAATGTTATTAAGGGGAACATACAAACTGCCGGTTTGATAAGTTTTGTTGGTCTTGTCCAAATAAGCTATTTTTCTGTACAAACAATATTTGCAACCCAAATCGACTTTAGATTTATTTTTAGTAATTTTCATTGATAGAATGGCCCAATCCTTGTCGTCTTTATTGATTGAGTTATCAATACTTTTAAAGGAAAGTTCGGCTTGTGTATTCATTAATTTGTTGCAAATTGTTTTTTTAACCAAAGAATCTTTATTTCCAAATAATCAAATAAAAGGTTTAGCACTATGCCAATTAAACCGATCCATAAAATAATAGACATTGTAACTAATGGGAAAATATTGTCATTTTCATAAGATTTGAGTAAAGCTCCCAATCCTGATAAACTCGGATTCAGGTATTCGCAAGTAATTGTAATTAGAAAAGAAATACCTAACCCAATCTTCATGCCATCCCATATATTGGGAAAAGCCTCAGGTAAAATAAACAAAAATATTTTTTTATGTAATGGTAAATTTAAAATATCGACCGATTCTCTTTGCACAATATTTACAAATTCCACTCCAGATTTTGTGCTTATTAATATCGGCCAAATGCTTGCAAAAACACCAACAAAATAAACATATGTATTAATAAATTTAAATTGGTATTTAAATAATACTATAAAAATAATACTCGGCATTACTCTGAAAAAATTAATAAAATAGTTTGAGATATAACCTAATGTTTTATATTTTCCCAGAATAGTGCCAATAGTAATACCCAAAAATGAAGCCAATAAGAAATTTACTGTGAAGTAATATAAAGTACTCCCGGTTAATGATAATAAGCTCACGCTTTTACCATCTAAAATTTTAATGGTAAAAAATTGAATTAGCGACCCCTTTAAATCTAAATTAATAGTTTCCTTGTCTTCTTGGTTATAAACAAAATATGTCAAAAATAAATAGTAACAAATTGCTATTATTAAATAGACAATTAAAGAGATAGATATTTTTTTTGAAATTGACATACCTTATAAATAGGACTTAACCCGGGAACGAAAATCATCAAGGTTACAGAATTCCAATTTCCCAAATTCAACTAAGTCAAGTGTATTGGTTTCCTCGTTTTTATGAATAATATAAAATCTGTTCGAAAGTTCATAAGCATTTTCCAAATCGTGAGTTATTAAAATAACTCCTTTGTTCTGTACTGTTACAAGGTTTTTGAGTATCCCTCTTAATGAAAGCTTATTTTTATAATCTATACCGGTGTCCGGCTCATCAAAAAAAATAAATTCAGAATTGGAAACCAATGCTCTGGCTATTTGTATTCTTTGTTTTTGGCCCCCACTTAATTGATCCGGATATTTTTTAAGAAATCCTGAGTGGTCTTTTTCTTTCGGGAAAAGCAATTGTAAAGCCTCACTAAGTTTTGTTTCTCCGGAACTTTCAGATTTGTATAAACCCAGATTAATATTTTTTTCAATTGTTAACCATGGTAACAATGTTAAGTTATATTCCTGAAATACAATAAATATTGGGGTGTCTGGCTGTCGTACAATGTTTTTTTTATCGTCTATATACACACAACCGCCGCTATCGTATGTGTGTAAGCCAGATAAAACTCTTAGCAAAGTTGTTTTACCAATGCCTGAACTTCCAATTATTGAAACGGCCTCCCCCCGTGTCACAGAAAAATGAAAGTTATGCCAAGAAGTTTTCTTACCATCAGTTACGTAATTAAAACTAATATTATCTGCACGTAACGTACTCATTTCTATTTCTGATTAAAAATTATACTATTATAGTCAACTTTTTTCGAAGGATTTGAAATGAAAGAATTATTTACATTTAATGATGGATTATACATTAAATCGATTATTTTATTAAACTCTTTTTCATCAATCATTGTAGAAAATTCAGATAAAGAAATCTTGTTTAATAGATTCTCTGGAAGTTTGGAATAGGTTAGGATAAAATTCCTCGTATCATTGTTTCCATTATTTATATAATCCGTTGCTTCTTGCATTGCCTGGATGAATTTTTTAATTTCTTTGGGATTGTCAGAAATTTTTTTTGCCGTTGAAACATAAGTAGCAACTAATACTTTATTATTTGAATCAACAGAATAGTGATTCCCAACGTATGAATATTTACTAGTATCGTTTTTAGCTATTGTTATTCCAGGCTCTACTATGCATGCATAATCAATTTCTTTGTCCTTTAATGAAGATAACATTTGCGGGAATGGGATTTCTTTAAATCTTGACTGGATTGAAGAATCAATTATGTATCCTTTTGAGTTTAAAAAACTTAGTAGCATTAACTCTTCAATATTTTTATGTGCATTAATCCCGAAAATTGCTTTGTCAAAATCAATTTTATCATTAGTTCTTCCAAAAATTGCATGGTTTGTGTTGTTAATTGTTTCATAAGTTGCACCAAAAATTGATTTATAAGACTTACCGGCATTGGTTTGTTTTATTAGGGTAACTACATTGGAAAAGCCAATGTCAATAGCGCCTGCATCTAATTCTTTAAAAACAGTAGGCCCATTTGGTTCAGATACAAGTTCTACTTCTAAACCATATTTTTCAAAAAAGCCCTTTTCTTTTGCTACATATAATGGCAAACATTCAGCAATTGGCAGATAACCAACTTTAATAGATTTAGACTTTCCTTTGCAGGATGAGAAAAGGATAATAGAAACTGCTATTATCAATACCGATTTAAGTGTCATTTTAGTCATTTTGTATACATTTATTGATTGGTTAAATATTTTATAGTGTCAAGATTAGCATTGCTTGCAAAGTTCCACGATAGTCAAAATGAAGAAGATAAAAATCCATCCGCCTCGGCTAACTGAAGATAAATTTATAACTTCAGTTGGATTTACAACTAAGTTGAAAAAATAAAAGATTGAAATATTACTTCCGGCAGTATGCAATATAAGCTCAAACTCTTGGCATCCCTTCATTCAGAAATTGGATTTTCGTGACACATTCTCACCGAAATTCAAACCATATTGTATTGAAAGACAATACACTTGCAGAAAATAATACAGAAATGACCTTGTCTTTTGTTTTGCCCACTTTTAATAACGAAACAAAAAAACGCTGCCCAAAAGACAGCGTTTAAATACAATCAATAATATAGATTTTTAAAAAGCCTTCTTCTCCACCGGCTTTCCATCTGCATCCAGCTCAATGATCTTATAACCCATCTTTTGCAACCCGGGTAATATTTTGACCTTGTCACCTACCAGCAACATATTGAGTTTGTCGGGCTTTATCCATTTTTTAGCCAGCGCATCAATATCTTTCTTGGTTATGGTCTTTATGATTTTAGCCTGCTGAACAGTGTAATCAGCCGGAAGGTTATAATCAAGAATGTTGCGGATAAAGCCGGCTTTCTGCAATCCGGTTTCATAACGGAGTGCATCCCGCTGGCCGATGGCGCTTTTCATGAATTGTAATTCGGCATCAGTGATACCGGTGGTTGAATAGTCTCTTAATTCTCTCACCACTTCGCTTAAAGCGCTATCAGTAGCATCGGCTTTAATGCCGGAACTGAATTCAAAATTTCCGCTGAACTCATCTCCGCTGAAACTGCTCCGGGCGCCATAGGTCCAACCCTTATCTTCACGCAGGTTAATATTCAACCTTCCATTGAAACCACCGCCCAATGCAAAGTTCATCAAGCCCGCTTTGAAATATTCGCCGGTGGCATCATACTTAAGCCCGGTGCTGTAACCCACCCTGAATTCAGTTTGTGCGGCCTTGGGTACATCCACGAGAAATATTTTTGATTCATCTACGGGTTTGACTGATGCTTCAGCGTTTGGCAATACAATTTTTTTATTGGGAAGTTTATTAAGCAAGACAGTGAGCCTGGGCACTATCTCCTCCTGTTTTGTATCACCCACGATCACCACTTTGGCATCTTTTGATGTCATGTAGTTATCATAATAGTTTTGAATATCTGCCAGCTTCATATTCTTAACGGTGTATTCTGTGCCATCCTCGCTCATGGCAAGAATACTATTGGGACCATAGTTGACCTTTGCAATGACTTCGCTGGCCACAGCCGCCGGTTGTGATTTGGTTTGTTTGAAATTCTCAATGATCTGCTTCTGGTTTCTTTTAAATGCATCTTCCGTAAATTTTGGATTTAGCATTCTTTCTTCCAGCAAGGCGAGGGTCTTATCCAGATTTTTCTTTAAGGTCTGTACATTGAATGTGATCCCTTTCAGGTTGCTGGAGATGTTGATAGTGCTTCCTAATTTTTGTAATTCAACCGCCATTTGTTCTGCCGTGTAATTCTTCGTGTCTTCATTCATCATGTCACTGAAAAAACTTGCCAGTCCAATCTTCGCTGTATCATTGGCCTGCAGCAAATGCCCGCCGGGTATAGTAACAGAAAGAGTGACAGTTGGTATCTCCGTACTTTCAGTGCCGATCATCTTCACGCCATTGGGCAGATCCTTTCTCCAGAATTTTGGAACCGTCACCGTTGGGTTGGGGCCATTACCCGGGATCTTCGCCCGGTTAAAATTGTCTGTTGCCTTTGCATACTTTAATCCATTGTAACCATAATCAGGTTTTGCGTATTGGGTAGTATCGACTGTGTAATTATTGGCGGCAGCAATCATTTTATCCTGTCCTTTGGTGACCACACTTACAAATACGGCATGTTTGCCTTTGATATATTCATTATAAACCCGCATTACATCTTCTTTGGTAACGGCTGTATACATTTTCAGCAGGTCGGCAATTTTATTGGGATTGCCGGAGAATGTTTGAAAGGCTGCTAACTGCGATACCTTACCAGCCACACTTTGCAAACCGTTTATCTGTTGTGCTTCGGTGCCGCCTTTGAATTTAGCAATATCATCATCAGTGACGCCGCGTTTTTCAAATGAATCCAATGCATTGCGGAAAAGAGAATCCATCTGTGAAAGTGATTTACCGGGGAGTGGTAACAGTTGAAAAAAGAACTCACCGGACAGTTCAGATAACTGGCTGCTGCAACTTGCCTGCAGCCCGAATTGTTTTTTTACGATCTGCTGGTAAAGAACAGAATTTTTTCCCTGGCCGATCACTTGTGCAAGACAGGACAATGCACCCATGTCTTTATGATACAATGGAACAGTTGGATAAACTACGGCTAACAGGGGAACTTTTGCATAATTATCAACGTATGATACATATCGATCGCTGGTCAGGTTTACCGATGGCACAACAACCGGTTTCACTTCAGGTCCGCGGGGAATAGGACCAAAATATTTCTCCACCAGCTTCACGGCCTCGGCAGGTTTTATATCGCCGCCAATAGTAAGTGTTGCATTGTTGGGGCCATACCAGCGAAGGAAAAAGTTTTTGAGATCATTTACATCTACGCGGTTCAGGTCTTCTACATAACCAATGGTAAGCCATGAATAAGGATGACCATAAGGATACAATGCTTTTGATGTGGTTTCGAAAACCAGGCCATAGGGACGGTTATCATAATTCTGTCCTCTTTCATTTTTTACAGTTGCCCGCTGCACTTCAAATTTTTTCTGCGTTACGGCATCTAATAAAAATCCCATACGGTCGGCTTCCAGCCAAAGCATTTTTTCCAATTGATTATTCGGTACCGTTTCAAAATAATTGGTACGGTCACGGTTGGTGCTTCCGTTCAATGTGCCGCCGGATTCCGTTACTATTTTGAAATGCTGCTCATCGGCCACATGGTCGCTGCCCTGGAACATCATGTGTTCAAAGAAGTGGGCAAATCCCGATTTGGCGATCTCTTCACGGGCCGAGCCTACATGGTAGGTAACATCCACATGCACCACGGGGTCGCTGTGGTCTTCATGGATAACAAGGGTAAGCCCATTGGGCAATACATATTTTTCATAAGGGATAACTATTTCGTTTCCCTGTTTGGTTACCTTTTCAACCAGCTTTGCCTGGCCATTCACCAAAGTAATTGCGCCAATGAAAAGGGCAACAAGAAGCAATAATCGTTGTTTCATAATAATATAGTTTTAAAGAGGGAAGGCAAAGTAAGGAATTCCGGGATTTAAATTGCTGCCATTTATCATTTTACCCCGGTCCTGACCTCCGTATAGCTAAAAAATCACGCAGAGTTCGCAGAGAACGCTGAGACCCCACCCATTGATCAACCAATAATAATCGGCTGATTGTTTCCCTCCCTTTAAGGGGCAACCGATCCGCCAAACGGCGGAGAAGGTTGAGAGCATCGCTCGGACGAACATCTCCGGTGCCGATACTGTTAAAGGTGGGGTCTGCTATGTGCAACTATAACACGATCAGTCAAAGAATGTTTGCCAATAGTAAAGAACTCATCAATAACTTTGAATAAAATTTTAAAATTATGAGTACTGCGACAAGAAAAAATCATGAAATAGACTATAAGATCTATGGAGAAGAACTTCAGTTTGTAGAAATAGAACTGGACCCCAACGAAACCGCCATTGGCGAAAGCGGCGCTATGATGATGATGGATGATGGTATAGAAATGCAAACCATTTTTGGCGATGGTTCGGCGCAACAACCAACGGGTTTTTTAGGTAAGCTGATGTCAGCAGGGAAAAGAGTGCTGACCGGTGAGAGTTTATTTATGACCGCTTTTACCAATGCAGGACAGGGAAAAAAGAAAGTAAGTTTTGCAGCGCCATACACGGGTAAGATCATACCGATGGATCTGCAGCAACTGGGTGGAACTATCATTGCACAGAAAGATGCATTTCTCTGTGCAGCCAAGGGTGTGAGTATCGGCATTTTTTTCCAGCGAAAATTAGGAGTAGGTATTTTTGGCGGTGAAGGTTTTATTATGGAAAAAATTGAAGGAGATGGTATGGCTTTTATGCATGCCGGAGGTTTTATTATAGAAAAAGAACTGCAGGCAGGTGAAATATTAAAAGTAGATACCGGGTGCCTGGTGGCTTATATGCCAAGCGTAGCATTTGATATTGAAATGGTAAAAGGTATCAAGAATGCTTTGTTTGGCGGCGAAGGATTATTCTTTGCCAAACTGCGCGGGCCCGGCAAAGTATGGATCCAATCATTACCGATCAGTCGTCTTGCCGGAAGAATAGTTGAATACGGCACTTATCACCGCAAAGAAGAAGGCGGAGGTTTGCTGGGAGGGATAACTAATATATTTGATGGAAGAGGATAGGGAGGGAGTTAGGAGTCTTGAGTTCGGAGTCAGGAGTCCTGATTCAGAAATTAAAAAGGGCTGCCAACCTTCAAAAGGTTGGCAACTCTTTTTATTATCAATGATGCGTTACATCAACATGATGAAACTGCAGGAGGTTATTTATAATGATGTTATAAAGATTGATGTTGGAAGAAGCAGAAATAATGATCTTTCCGCCAGTGATCGTTGCACTGTTCATCATGGCCTGTGTAATACCATTGCTGACAAATGACAGGTCAAGTGTCGTAAGCGTAGTGATACTGTTATTGCCGGTAACAGTTACATTGCTTTGTTCTGCTTTTAGTATAAATAAACTATTCAAATTAAAAACAACGGGGGTGACCACACCTGTGCCGCTGGTATACTGGCCATTCAATTCCATGGCAGCATTGGCCCCATTTTGATTCAGCGTGATCTTGAATTCAACTTCTGTGTACGTTGCGGCGGGAAGAACAATGTTTCCCATGTTGGCAAGTACGGAAGCAAACAGATCGACCTGTTGGTTAACGGAAGAGGTAAATTCAATTTCACTACCATTTTTTTTGGCTTCCAGTTTTACTTCGGTTGCGGCTGCGGATCCTGATGTCCATTGGATCGATCCGGGAGCAGCGGGTTTATTGACCACTACAAAGGGGTTAGTAGCTTTTAACTGGAACTGCATACCTGAATCACCGGATGTAGAATCTGAACCTGATTTTTTACAACTAGCCAGGATCAGGATGGCCACGGCTCCTGTCATTAATAATTGGGGGATTTTCATAATAATATAATTTAAATATTAATAGATATAAGCAATAAACTGTCATGATGAGCGCATTGACTAATGCCTCATTAACTTACTTGCAATGTAAGTATCACGTATTGCAACGTATATGATGCCGGTTAGTGCGGGGCATGAATTTTATCACTAAGATCATTTTCGTGCTTTCAGGTGCGCCGGGCGTAGTGAGGAATTTGTTGAGGGAGAAGATAGTTTGAAGTCGTGAAAGGTTGGCCCCTTGTTTACAAACCTTTGTCATAAGCGACACAATATTTCTCATAATCTTTTTCTACCTGTGCAGCGTAAGTCTCTGCAAATGCAAGCAATGGTTGTATCCATTCCTGCTGTGTGCCAAAACGTATCATGTCATCGGCTATGGCAGAACCATCTCTTCCGCCGCTGCGGAGATGAGCTGATGCCGCTAAGCAACCCAATGTATCCATCAATACAGGTTGTTCCTTTTTTTCTTCTAAGAAGTTGTCGAAATTAATTTTATCAGCTTCCGGCTGAACCCATTTGGTGATATACCAGTTATTGCGGAAAGATAATATGCGCAATCCACCGGGAGTAGCATGCTGCATCATGAACTGGACCTGGTTGATCCGTTCTGCATCATTTGCCCAGCCAGGTTGTTTTACCTGTATGAATGGTTGCAACGATGAAGCCAGCGCCTGTTTTATAACCAGCAGATATTTTTTATCGGCGGTGGTATCGCTTACCAGTGCAAGATACCTGTTGACGCCAATACTGCCGGTGCCGGCTATATTAAAAGCAACGTCATGAATCTTGCGCCGGTTTTTCCCCCTTGTTTCATCCAGCCAGTCCTGGATCTTATTTAGAAGTTCTTTTTTGAAAGAAGTTTCCAGGCTAAATGTTTTTTTATTATCAATTATCAATTTTTCATACCCGGATTCCTTCCCGGCTTTATCTTTTACTAATTCTTTATCATTTCTCCCGGCCACTTTTTCCAGCAATATTTTTACAAGCCCGGAGGCCGTTTTATTTTCGACCGTCACTGGTTTGCCGGACTTCAGTGTCCTGCAATAACCACCTATAGCTGTATTCAAAAGGGAATCTGTCCAGGATTTTTCATACGCTGAATTTTTACAGGCCGCCAGCACACTCACCAGCAGGCGGGAAAGATCATATAAAGCTGGCCCGAGGATGGCTTCATCAAAATCACCGATGTCAAAATAATCTTCCTTGTCACTCCCTTTAAAACTTCCAAAGTTTTCCAGGTGCAGGTCACCGCAAAGCCAGCTATTGGGGCTGGGTGGCAATGTGAATTGATTGCCGAGGTCCTCATAAAAAAGATGACAAGTGCCGCGGAGAAAACGAAAACTGCTTTCCCTGATGGCTTTGTATTTCAGCAAAACCTTTTCAGGATCACGATGATGGTTAAACTGTAATATGCGTTGAGTTATGTCAGCCATGGAGTATTCATTGTGACCCGGGCTTGTTTTACATCTTCTTCAGCAATATCTTTTTCTGTGAAAAATTAAAAGCAGCATCAAGCATCTGCAGCAATTTATCCCAGTCTTCCTTTTTCACGATCATTTGCTTATATAATTTTTTTACAAGAATGTTTAACATATCTCCTTCCACAGAAGCCTGCACAGCAAAAGTGCCCATTTCATTATCTATGTTCATGTTCAGGTTTTGCACGCCTACTGCTTTATAACCGGCCGGTATGGTAAAATTGATAACGTTTCTCATGCTGCGGGGAAAACCCATATAAGCATCTGCTTCTCTTTTTCTTTCATCCTGCGCCACAAAAAGCTGTTCACCGATAAGACCGGGCACGGATACCAATAAATTGTCACCTGCCTTTTTGATCATATCTCCCAATTCAAATTTATTGGTATAGTTCAGTTCCTGCTTGCGCCAGGTGCGGCCATCGGTGTTCAATGTAAACTCAGAATAAGAAGTGATATTATCATAATCATCTGCTATGGCTTTTTTCATGTACTCCAGTTTATTCACCTTGTCTTCTTTTTTTCTTTCGCGGAGCTTGGTTTCATAATTATCCAGCATCGTACCCCTCATACTCCCCCGCACATCGTCTTCACCTCCATAGCTGCGGTAATCATCGTCCAGTGCATTGGTGTATATCAGGGCCTGCACATTATAAAATTGTTTGCTGAGCCCGGTGATGGCTTTTTGGTGAACGACAGATATTTTCCTGCCGCTCGTATCTATGGAAGCGGTAATAGTATTGGTTGTTATATTTTCTTCGGGATTGCTGGCGGGCAACGTGATCGGGGTTGCTGTTGGATTCTTTCCCAACGAAATAATATAAGCCGGTGTATTCAGGAATTCTTCTTTGAAATCATAAGGGTTTGAAAACATGGTGGCATTAAAAACATATTTACCCTTTACCCTTACCATCCATTCGGGTTCGGTCCTGAAAATAATATTCTCCGGTTTGGTAAGTGTTGCCGGGGTAGTGACGATAAGGTCATAAGGGATCTTACGCAGTTCAAGACATTGGGTAAAACAGGATGCAAATAATTCGCTGGAAACTCCATCATCCCTGAAGTGCGACATGTGGCGCAGTATATAATAAGTTTTCTGTATAAAATCCTCTTCCCGAAGATCTGCATAGCCTATTTGTTTGAGATAAGCTTTGGCAATATTGTAATAGAAAGAACCATCCAGTTTGTTATAAAGGATGTTCATTTTTTTAGCCAGTTCTTCCGGGCTGATGTTTTGTTTCAGTTCGCCTTTATCACCGATAAAAAGATCAGAACGGTTCTCCACTTTTGAAAAAACGATCTGGAATTTTACCATGGGCAATTCAACCAAACTATTTATCCAGCGTGTATCGCTCAGCTTTTCACGGTTGCGGTCTTCCCAGCTGTAATCGGCATTGCTGTTGCCCGTTTCTTTGAAATGCGGGGCGCCCATCGTGGATTTTGAATTCACAAAAGATTTATCATCGGTGTCGATCTCAAATTTTTGTGCGATAACAGGGTATTCTCTTGTGCAAACAAAATAAATCGGGTCAAATTCAATAAAGCTTGTCTTTTTTACCGTGTTGTCATCATAAAAAATAGTTCCATAGTCAATAATATCACCGGGATCCAGGTCGGGAACAGCGATCTTATAAAAGATGACCTTGCTTTTGCTTTTATCGAGCTGGGTCTTCACTTTGCCGATATAAGGCTGAAAGGTTGAGGGGACATCTCTGTTATCTTCCACATAGACCGCATTGCGAAGCGATACATCCAGTATGTTGCCGTTTGCTTTGATGATCTTGATCCCGGCGCCGTCATTAACGGAACCGATCCGAAAATAAACAGAGGAATAAGAGTTCACCGCATCCTGGTCGTTGAGTTTGATGCGGCGGCGGGTGATCTCATACACAGCCAGTTTGTTGGCATCCTTGTCAAAAGAGAATCTTGTTTTTTGAGCAATGATAACGCCGCTTTCTTCTTTCCATTTATCCGGAATGGCGCTTACGGCAAAATCCGGGTCGGCATCATTCCACACTGTTTTCATGTTCCTGGCAATATCCTCCAGTTTAGATGGGCTAAACGTATCATCGTCTTGTGCGAATGAAACAAAGGACAAAAAACTAATTACACAAACACAAATAAGCTTTCTCATTTAAAATATATTTAGGATCTAATTATATTTTGGAATTTTGAAATTGGGAGATTGGGAAATTATCTCTATCCGAAGCTGTCATTCTTTCCGGAAATTTCCCAATTTCCTCCCGATCTTCATCGGGATACTTTTCGAAATTCTTTTATGGTTTCTTGATCAAAATAAGATTACTGTTAAAATCTTTCAGCTTATTTGTAAACGTCTTCCAGTTCTCGAAATCAGCTTTTCTTATCCGGCCGGTATTAAAAGCCAGTGTCTTTTTAAAAATGACCTTATTGTCTTTTGAACTATAAGAACCGGAAACTTCATAATCCTCCGCTTTTTCATTGATAGCTGTTGGTAACGAAATCACTTTATAACCGGCAGGCAATACCAATTCAGTTTCATCCTGCGTTACATAAGCGGAGTGCAATGCATAATCCTGCTGCCGGTCTTTATCCGGGATAACACCCCTCAGGTCTTCCGGAAAAAAATCGATCCCTACATAAACCTCTTTGTCTTCTGTAATAATATAATTACTGAGATCGATATCACCCTCAATGGTCACAGGGATCTCCCGGTTGCCGAGATCAGATGTTTTTACATTGGAGGCTACAAGGTTCTTATTGCCGAATTCCAGGAAACGCTGGATCAGTTTTTTCTTATCGTCATTGGGCAGGTCATGATAATATTGATGGAACCGGGTCCGCTCTTCACCGGTCAGTGTTACTTTTATATGCCCGGTCAGTACATTATCTTTTAGCAGGAAATTTGTTTGCGTCAGGATCTTGCTTTTATCCTTATCCTGCACCGGCACTTTTTTTACATCATATTTATCTCCTTTGCCGATCAGCACTTCTTTACTCTGGATGCGCCAGGCATAATCCCCGAACGGGATAAATTTTTCCGTGCCATCAAGATAATATTCTTTTCCCCCGATGATCACCGTGCTGATGCAATGGTTGTCGACACAAAGCGAAGGCAATGAATAATCATAGGGCAGGTGCCGGGTGCCGATCCATGTCATGTAAGCTTCCAGTCCCGCCAGTTTCAGCATCTCTGTCATCAGGTTGGCCATGCCTTTGCAATCTCCATACTTTGTTTTATACACTTCCTGGGCACTGGCCGGGATAAAACCGGCAAGGCCATCTTCAAAAGCGATATAGCGGATATTATCCTGGACCCAATAAAAGATGGCTTTCACTTTTTCAATATCATTCTTTTTACCGCTGATCAGTTCAGTTACTTTGGCTTTCATTTCATCGGGCTTGTTCTCAACTTTTTTATAGAGGTATTGATACCAACTGTACAGGTCGCCTACATCCGCAAAGCCTTTTTCTGTTTTCCCATCGTTTGAAAAAGATTTTACAACCAGCACCAGGTGGGGCCAGGTAAAGGCAGCGCCGACAGACCGGCTCTCCGATTTCATGGCCTGCAGGTTTGTTAATTTGAAAGTATAGACCGTTGCATTCTTTTCCTGGCTTTTTTGTTTTATCACTTTATAATCGGCAAAGTTGAATTCGCGGATATCAAGCTGCAGCCAGTCGGGAACTACAATACGTATGATCTTTTCCCTGGCAGGAAACCAGGAATGAAAATAAATATTGCTGACATACTTACTGTCGAAAAACTTTTTCTCTGTTTCAACCCTGGTCGCATCGCCATAACCGGTAAAACCGATGTTGAAATATTTTACCCGGCTGTCATCAGAAAAATAATCGCTGGAACTGGCTGACCGGTCAATGGCATAACCAACATTGTAATTCCTTTTCACTCCAAACGCTCCCTTTAATTTTTCTAATTGTTTGAAGGAGGTGATCTTACAGAAAGAATTATAAAAATCAAAATACTGGATGCCGGCTCTTTCCCTCAGGGCCAGGAAGGTGATACCTGTGTTTTTGGTGGCGGTCACCACCGGCAATTTATCATCGCTGCGTCCTTTATCGAAAGTATACTCTTCTTCAACCGTCGTGGCGGCTACCCGGTCATCGGGAAAAACCTTTTTCAGGCGGTTGGCCTCAAAAATATCCTCATCGGCCTGGGCCAGGACAGAGCCTGGCAGTAAAAGCCCTACGATCAGCAACAGCGTCAGATCTTTTCTCATAGTATAAAATTGAAAGAGCAATATAGAAATTGTTAATCAAATTAAGATTGACCGGAAGGTTTTATCAAAATCAATTTATCAACCATGCCTAACTTGTTTTAATTTCGCAGCATAATAATATATAATAATGAACAGGAAACAGGAAGTATTACAGGATGTGGTCATCAAATTTGCCGGCGACAGCGGCGATGGTATGCAATTGACCGGCTCCCAGTTTACCAATAACACGGCTTTATTAGGGATCGACCTCGCTACATTCCCGGATTTTCCGGCCGAGATCAGGGCTCCAATTGGTACCCTGCCCGGTGTGAGTGGTTATCAACTCCGTTTTTCCAGTGACAGGGTATTTACTCCCGGCGATGCCTGTGATGTGTTAGTAGCCATGAATGCGGCAGCGCTTAAAACAAATCTTTTTGCCATTAAAAAGGGCGGAAAGATCATTGTGAACGTGGATGGCTTTGATGCCAAAAACCTGCGGCTGGCCAACTATCCCGAAGGAGAAAACCCATTGGAGAATGGCAGTCTTGATAATTATGAAGTGATAAAAATGGATGTCACTAAAATGACGAGGGAAGCATTGAAAGACTTCAGCATGGGGATGAAAGAGAAGGACAGGGCCAAGAATATGTTTGTGCTCGGCTTTCTTTATTTTATGTACAGCCGGGATATGGATAGCTCCATTAAGTTCCTGAAAGAAAAATTCGGTAAAAAGGATGATATTCTCACCAGTAATATAAAAGTGTTGCAGGCCGGTTATAATTATGGCGATACAACGGAAACCTTCACCACTACTTATAAAGTTGAAAAAGCAAAAATGGATCCCGGTTCTTACTGTTCCATTATGGGCAACCAGGCAACGTCTTATGGTTT
>DATHDV010000038.1:0-48237 GCA_035318845.1 Chitinophagaceae bacterium | reverse complement strand
CAAACTTGACTTCCAGAGCAATTATTTTTACAATCGTTATAATCCCAACCAGGAAAGCCATCTTCAGCGCTTTTTACCAGATTCATCTTATTTCTATAACCAGAATTCTTTCACCGATAACCTGAGCAACAGTCACCGGTTTAATTTGAATGCATTATACCAGTTGGATTCACTGAACTCGATCCGTATCATTCCGTCTTTAGGTTTCCAGAACACACACAACCGGTCGCAAACAGATTATCAAACTTTTTCGGAAGACAAAGTGCTGACCAACGAAGGCTTTAGTAATAACACGGCAACCAACAAGGGGTATAATTTTAAAAATGATATTATCTGGCGGAAAAAATTTGCCAGGAAGGGAAGAACTTTTTCATTGACGCTGCAAACAAGTCTCAATGAAAGCAACGGTGACGGCAGCCTTTCGTCTATCAACAGTTTTTTCAACCCTAATGGTTCATTAAATAAGCGGGATACACTGAACCAGGTAAGCAATACTAGAGGAGATATGCGGGGATACAACGTAAAGGCAGTTTACACGGAACCGATCTGGAAAAGATCATTACTTGAGTTCAGTGTAAGCAGGAACAACAGTAAAAGCACTTCGGAGAAGATAACGCATGATTATAATAAACTAAATGGCAAGTATGACCAGTTGAACAGCACACTGACCAATGATTTTGAGAACACATATGGTTATACCAGTGCCGGTCTCCGCATGCGGACACAAAAGAAAAAATATAATTATGCTTTTGGACTTTCCTGGCAGCAGGCAGAACTGGAAGGGAAAATAATAAGCGGCAGTAAGGATTCCATTATCAGCAAGACATTCAGGAATTTTTTACCCAATGCAAGGTTCCAGTATAATTTTACCAAATTCAAATCGCTGTCCCTGGGTTATACGACTACAACGACCCAGCCATCGATGACACAACTGCAGCCGGTGCCCGACAACAGCAATTCATTGAACATTAAAGAAGGCAACCCGGACCTGAAACAGGAGTTCAATCACAATATCATGGGTCACCTCAATTTGATAAGCCCATACAAGAACAAAAACCTGTTTATGTTCTTTAACATGCAGTTCACCCGGAATAAGATCGTTAATTATGATACCGTGAGCCAGTTGGGAGTGAAAACAACAAAACCGGTAAATGTAAATGGCGTATATAATCTGAACAGCAGTATCAGCTACAGCATGCCGGCACGTTTCCTGAAAGGGGTTGTGGAGATCAGCAGTAATACAGGACTATTCAAGACCAAGCAATTCATTAATACAGTTGGCAATGATATCAGGACATTATCATTCGGTCCCGAGTTGCGGCTGGATATGAACCCGACAGAGAAACTGAATGTTGCTGTTGGAGCGGCGTATAATTATAATAAGACCAAATATTCACTGCAATCAGCTTTGAACAGCAACTATCTTTCACAGGAATACAGCGCCTCCGTTGACTGGCAGATGCCGAAACTGTTTTTCTTTTCTACTGATTTTACGTATACCATCAACAGTCAGCGGGCTGCGGGCTTCAATACCAAAGTGCCGATATGGAATGCGAGTATCAGCAAACAAATGTTGAAATACAACCGCGGCGAAATAAAGTTCAGCGCTGTTGACCTGCTGAACAGGAATATCGGAATCAGCAGGAACAGCAACAACAACTATATTGAAGACAGCCGGGTAAAAACGCTGCGCCAGTTCTTTTTACTCAGCTTTACATATAGTTTGAGTAAGACGGGATTTAATAATGTTTCTGATGGTGGTGGGATGAGGATGATAACGAGGTGATCTTGAAAGTTGCCAACCCTTGCCTCGAATTTTGAATTATTCTTTCCTTAACCGGTAGAATTTAAATTCTTTTACTTGAAAGGTTGCATAATAATCCATTCAAGAATTAAATCTCTGCCAGTTGGATAAATCTCCCAATCCGGTTCTATTAGCTTATCTGGCATTAGAGCAGGGACATCAGAATCTAAAAAACTGTAGAACCGGGTAGAATAAGACACTTTTAACTTGCTGTTAGGCAAGATCATTTCATCATTTTCAGAATAACCTTTTGGTCTGCCTCCGCCAGGTTCTCCAACTAAAATAGCATTCATTTCCTTTTTAAAATCAATAGCATTTGCAATTGCGGCTGATTGGGTTGCCCTTCCAATCACCACATACAAATTTCCTTTTTTCACTTCATCGAACTTTTTTAGTTCAGGAAGCAAATGATGCCGAACCAGTAGCATATCACCCCCTGGATTTAATCTAAAATCGATAACAATTTTTTTAGGAGAAAAAACTTTTATATCCCTTAAAATTTGCTTGCTTATTTCTTTAAAATCTTCGGACTTAGGGTATCCTTTAAAATTAATATAAAGGGTTTGAGATTCGGAAAGAAGACTATCCCATAATAATTTGCCTGGACGCTGTCTATATATAGGGGCTTCTCGTAATGAAGTGACCCAGTTTGGTTTTTCATCAAAGTCAATTGCTTTTGCTATTATTTTAAATTGCTCATCTCTTTTCTGAAATGTCCACTCCGCCGATAATAGATCAGAAGTAATTTCTAATGAATTAAGAATTTCTGCCTGACTCATGAAACCAGTTCCGATATGTTTTTGCCAATAATCATTTTCATGTGCTACCAGTGTTATCACTTTTTTGTAGACCTCGTCCGCAGGGACTCCTCCTATTGCCACAAGTTTAGCGCCAATAGCTTTTTGGTACTCCGCAGTAGTACGTATAACTCTAAACTCATTTCCAAATAAATAAAGAGAAAAAGGGTAAGGATGAAAAATTTTTGGCGGTAGACGCAAATCAGTATGAGCATCACCGATCATTGCTATTATTTGCATGAAACCTATAAGGATTTCATGGTCTTTTTTGAACAGTATTGTTGAATCCAGTCTGGTGACTGCCAGGTTAAAGTCTTGACGGCTTACAGTATGAAAAGCATTTTTATGCCTTTTTGGCAATTGTTTCGCCAGGAATTGCAAGTCTTCTTTCCACTGCTCCTTAGTGAGAGCAATAGCGGGTACCTGACCATGACTGAACAAAGGAAAGGATATTAACAAGGCACATATAAGTGCAGAGACCAACTGATTTTTTTTCATAATAAATATTTATATGACTATGGTTTTTTGGTTTAAATTAATTCCAGTATAGCCCGCATAGCCAGATCTTGATTTTCTTTAATATACTAAACGTTGGGGGTATATAAATGTTACACCGTGTTGGTGTTGCGCCAGTTCTTTTTACTCAGCGTTACATATAGTTTTAGTAAGACGGGGTTGAATAATAATGCTGGTGGCGGGATGAGGATGATAACGAGGTAATACGAAGTTTGACTTTATGTTTCATAAAATCGATCTGCAACGTCAGGGCTTTGCGCAGGTCATCAATCAAAACAACCCCGCAGCCGAGCGATACTAAAATACACCTTTATTTTAGCGAGGCCAGCAGGCAGAGGCTTGCCAAATCCATGTTGGTAGCAGTTTTAGTCCTTCGTGTTTGGAAAAGCTTTGGGGTCAATAGCAATAGCTTTGTTCTCATAGATTTTCATTTTGTCAACATTGCCATAGGCCATTTCAATGTCTGCCTTTAAAAGTAATGCTGTTAAATTTTTGTCGTTAGCTTTTAAATACTTGTCAACAATAGCTTGTGCCTCTTCAAATTTTTCTGTTCTTATCAAATATTGTGCTTTGTCGAGCTCTAATTTTTCAGTTAATCCTTCTTTTTTTATTTGGTCGATTATATATTCCAGTGAGTAGTAGTTATTAAATCGTTCTCCAGCAAGTTTATAAAGCTCCAAAGAAATTTTTATTATCCAATCTTGCATTTGCCCCCTTTCCATCATTAGCTGCTGTTCTTTTTGTAAACTTATCGTGTCCTCCAATAGATTGTAACATAAAGCCAGGGCGATGTGATTACTAATTTGAAATTTTGATTTGTCTTTGTCAGTAATTTCTTTGATTACTTGATTTATTTTTTCAGGTGATTTTTCTAAATGTGAAGTTTGTATCGTTTGGGATTGATTGTCTGTTAATCCAATTGCAGCTAATAAAATTTTTTCGCCTTGCTTGTAATGAGAAAAGAATGAGTAGCATTTTGAATGATATACTACCAATTCCATAAAAATTGAATTGCTTTCTGTTTTGTCCGTAATTGTAGCCTCTGCCAATTCTACATTTTTCAAAGACTCTTTATAATTTTTTTTGGCAAGAAAAAATTCCATTTTCTCAATGTATGTGTCAAGATTGTCTTTGTCAACAGTTACTAAACCATTTGTATAGTTTTTTGAGGTAGTTATATTCCCTTTTTCATCCCACCAGGTCCAGTTGCCATTCTTCTCAAGATTTGTGAAGTGGCCAACCATTTTTTGGTTGCCATTTTCATACCACTCACTCCAGGTGCTGTCTTCCTTGCCATTTAAAAAAAAGCCTTCTTGTTTCTTCTGTCCGGTTTCAAAATACCATTCATATTTTCCGTTCAATTTGCCATTAATGTAGTTTCCTTTCTTTTGTAAATTTCCATTCTCAAACCAAAATATTTCTTCTCCATTTTCTGTATCATTTTGATATGTTGATTGTTTTTTAAGTTTGCCACTTTCATAATAAAGTTTCCAGGTTCCTGTTCTTTTTCCATTGTCAATAAAGCCCTCAACCTGCTTCACATCTTTTTTTGACCAACTTTTAATTTCGCCATTTGGTATCCCATCTTTATACTCTAATATTGTCTGAACGTCTCCATTTGTAAAATACACAAATGCTTTCCCGGTAAAAGGAACAGTCGCAGTTTTTTCATAAGCAAGTCCATTTTTTTTAATCAAATTGTCAAGTCTAACCTGCCCAAAAGTTAACGATGGAATTAGAAAAGAAAGTAAAATAAAATATTTCATTTTGAATGTTATACTGTGCCCGAAAAAATTGCTACCAACTTGCCCCATTGGCTGATGCTCTTATTTCAAATTTAATTAATTCCAAACGCAAAACCTCATAAAAAAACCTTCCCGAAAATCAGGAAGGTCTTCTTCATGGCTGAATAATATTTTTAATTGAGTCGTATCTGCCGCTGGCCACCCTGGTTATTCTCCTGCATTTCTTTCATCATCTTTTCCCTTTCTTTTCTAAACTCATCGGGAGTATAATGTTTTTTACCGGTTGGCTCTTTGATAATGGCAAGATCGGCTTTTTCAAAAATGCCGGTCGCTATATATGTTTGACGCCCATTATTGACATCCATTTCCAGGATCAATCCCGGCAATTGCCCCTGGTATTCGGCCGGGCCTGCAGATACAGGTATTTCGTTGGTAAACCATGCAACGATAGTAGCGGTATCCTGTACCTCTTTTCTTTCCATTTTTCCATTGTCCATGGTCATCCGCGTTTGAGTGCTGATCCTTGTTGCCTGCGCTTTCATACAGTTATGATTCAAAATGGTTTTTGTTTCACCCGTCATTTTCCATTTTAAGGAACTGATACTGTCGTCTACGATAAAGGTCTTATCTAAAAATTCTCTTTTCTCTGTCCGCTTATGGGTTTCAAAATTGCAGTACAACACATCATTACTGCCGGCTATCATCATATGTATCTGTGCGCCACTGCCATCTGATGTGGCAGCATCATCATTGTCCTGCTCAACAGCTTTCCATAATGATTGGTTACTGCCAAAGGTCAGTTCAAAATTCTCTTTCCGTGTTTGCGGCACTACATTTTCCACCCCGTTGATATTAAAACGGGCCTGCATCTGGCTTACCCGCTCATACACAACTTTTCCTGTTTTTTGTTGAGCCTGTACCAGGCTTACCGATAATACAAGGCAACCCACCGTCGCTAAAGCTTTGGTGGATAAACCCGCCATCAATGTTTTTTTCATGTGTATATTTTTTATTGTTTTTTGATTGTCACATGGAATTCGCCATAAAATTTTCATCGGCGAGTGGTATAAATTGCCTCAAAAATTTTATGGCTCATTTCATGTTATTTTATTTTGACCAAAGCTATATAAGCAGTCTTGCAACATAAGTTAAGTCACCTTTGTTTAAGGTTAATAAAGGTTAAAGCCACTTTAAATGCCGCCGGCATTGGATTACTTTTGTTCCTGTAATTATTTTGCATGAACAAACTCCGTTGGCTGGCCGTTTTGATGGGTATTACCATCCTGGGTATTACCGGCTTCCAGTTATACTGGCTGAAGGAGAACTATAATCGGGAAAAAAAGACACTGTCCATAAAATCAGAGATAACTTTCCGGCAGGCGATACAACAATTACAGGTGGCGAAATTAAAACTGGAGGGAATACCCGGTGACTCAGCAGGCAATGGGAAAGTAAAGATCTTTATGGCTGATGGAACGGGAGGCGGGGGAAATATAAAAGTACACTTCAGTCCCAAAACAGAAATTATTTCAACCGTTAACGTGATCGGCGAAAAGCTGAAAGATTCTTTGAAAAAGAAAAACAGGATGTACATTACTACGGATAAAATGACCGTAGACCTCAGAGGGGATTCGAATATATTTGTCCGTAAGGACTCCTTTGGAGATCGGCGCATTCCACCCGGCAGTCACCAGGATCGTATTTTCAAGATGTTGTATGATGTTGATTCTTTACAGGATTCCTTAACCTTGAAAGAGATCGATACCGTTTACAGGAAAGCAATGCAGCGGCAGAAACTGAATATACCTTTTACCATAACAAGGCTGGACAGCAGCAGTGAATCCGAAGAACCCGTCTTTAATGAAATAACCGTTGGCTTTGCCCATCCCATTACTTATAAACTTTCTTTGGGCAATACATTTCCTTATTTGATTAAAAGAATAAGCCTGCCCATTTTATTCTCAGTTATTCTTTTGGGTATTACCATTCTATCATTTGTATTGCTATACCGCAACCTCCTGAGACAAAGAAGACTGGCAGAATTAAAAAATGAATTCATCAGCAATATCACCCATGAACTGAAAACACCGATCGCAACAGTTGGTGTGGCGATTGAAGCCCTGAAAAACTTTAATGCCATACAAGACCCGCAACGGACCAAAGAATATCTTGACATTTCTTCCAATGAATTACAAAGGCTGAGCCTGCTTGTTGATAAAGTGCTGAAGCTTTCAATGTTTGAGAAAAAAGAAATTGACTTAAAATATGAGACCCTGAATTTAAAAGACATCGTTGATGAAGTGACCAATTCCTTACGTTTGCAACTTGAAAAAAATCATGCAAGGCTTTCTGTTACACAAAACGGGGACCTGAATTTACAGGGAGACCGTTTGCATTTGCTGAGTGTGGTGTTCAACCTGCTTGACAATGCGATCAAATACAGCAATGGAGATCCTTCTATCCAGATCGAATTGAATGGCGACGAACGGAATGTGGAAATGAGTATTAAAGATAATGGCATCGGCATTGAACCGGACTATCAAAACAAAGTATTTGAAAAATTCTTCCGGGTGCCTGCAGGTGATACACATAATACGAAGGGATATGGCCTTGGTCTCAGTTATGCGGCGCATGTAGTGAAAAAACATAACGGAATTATTTCAGTGGATAGCCAACCCGGGTTAGGAACCAGGTTTACTATCATTTTACCCAAACAACAACCATGAGCAAGACAAAAGTTTTTTATGTGGAAGATGAACTGTTCCTCGGCAAGATCGTAAAGGAAAGCCTGGAAAGCCGCGGCTTTGAAGTGATCATGGAAGCCGATGGCGCCAAAGCAACAGCATTGTTCAAAAAATCAGAACCTGATATTTGTATACTTGACATCATGTTGCCCAACAAAGACGGTTTTACCATTGCCGACGAGATACGGGATCTGGATGAAGATGTTCCGATCATTTTTCTCACCGCAAAAACACAGACGGAAGATGTGGTAAAAGGATTTTCATTGGGTGGCAATGATTATATCCGCAAACCTTTCAGCATGGAAGAGCTGATCGTTCGTATACAAAATGCGCTGAAGAATAAAGGAGAAAACACACAAAAGATCAGCGGCGGCTCTGCCACGATGGGTAAATATAATTTCCAACTCAACCGGCAGGTATTGAGTATTGGCAAAGAAGAAAAAAAACTTTCTTACCGCGAAAGCGAATTACTGAAAGTGTTGTATGAGAACCGGGATAAGATCATTGACCGCAAAGACATCCTCAATCTTTTATGGGGAAATGATTCCTTCTTCAACTCCCGTAACCTCGATGTTTATATCACCAAGCTCCGTAGTTATTTAAAAGAAGATCCTTCTTTAGAAATAATTACTATTAAAGGAGTGGGTTACAGGTTTATTGCCGGATAAAAAACCCGGCTACTAACAGGCTTTCTTACCTTTAGGAAAATCATTATGAAGTGCCGGGTAACTTTTCTCAGTTTATTTTGATCATTGGTTTCTTTTCTTATACACTCTCCGTTACAGCCCAACCGGGAGAAAAAAGGATACAATATCCCCGTAGTTTAAAAAACGCTTACTTCGGTATCAATATAGGTTATATCAGTTATCCTTTCTCTTCAGCGCAGTTGGAGCCGGGATTTACAACAGGATCGGTGAGCATTCCTCATATCGCCCCGCGGCTGATATTATATGGCCGCCCGATCAATAAATATTTATCTGTACAAATAAGTTATATGCGGCCCGTTGATTGGGTTATCTATAAAAATATAAACGGCGATCAAAAAACCCGTTCGGTGTGGATGAATATTGCCGGGCTAACCCTCGCAACGCAAATACCCGTTCAAAAAAAAATTTCCCTGTTTGCTGAAGCCGGACCCGGCTTTATCACCCGCAAAGGATTTGATATAAATGGGATACCGGTGATAAAGGATGCCACTTATATCAGTTTGCTTGCCGGGGCAGCCCTGCAATATCATATCAATAAAAAATGGGATCTGCAAATTGACGCCACCTGGTCGCCGAAGCATGTTAAAGACAAACAACCGCACACTGTTTTTTATTCAACCGGATTTAATTATCATTTGAAAGAACTTTCAAAAGAAAAAGTTGAAAGCAATATTAAAAGCGGCTACTACTTTGCCCCGCAATTAATCCAGGCTGGTTATACAACCAACAGCACGGGCTATGGAGCCAACAATTTTTTTTCAAAAAAGATCCCTGTCTTCTGGGGCGGGGTGGCGCAGGTGAAACAGGGTTTTTCATTGAATTACCAGCGAAATATATTCCATGCCCGTAAAGTTTTTTCATTTGATTGGGGCGCTGGCATCGGCTATTGGAAAACTGAAAAGAAAGAGGATGAATTTTTTACCCTGTCATTGTATCCTGTTTTGCGGTTCATAGCGATCCGGTCAAAGAAGACCGACTTGTTTTTTGAATACTCTGTGGCAGGGCCCGCTTTTATTTCAAAAAAAATAATTGATAATGAGAACACCGGCCAACATTTCACTTTCCAGGATTTTATGGGCATCGGACTTTTTGCCGGCACCAAAAAAAACTGGAATGCCGGTATCCGCATTCTTCATTTCTCCAATGGAAATATATTTCCTCAAAATGCGGGAGTTAAAATACCCCTTACATTCAGTCTTGGTTATGCGCTTCAATAAATGATTATTGCATATTTTTTCCAAAATATATTTTTTTTCTAAAAATTTTTTTTACCTTTTACCGTTCAACTGCATTCCGCCACTTTAAACAACCAACTATTATGAGAAAGTTCATTGTCTTAGCAGCCATTTGTTCACTGGCAATTGCCGCTTCGTACATTTCATCCTGCAAGGGCAAAAAATCAGAGCCCCAGGCCAATAACAAAGAAGACTCCCTTAAAAAAGTTCTTGCAAGGGGCGAATACCTTACACTGCATGTGGTTCCCTGCCTCGACTGTCACAGCAAAAGAGACTTTACTAAATTTTCAGGACCACTTGTTCCCGGAACAGAAGGAATGGGTGGCGAGGTGTTTGATCAGAAACTTGCAGGCGTGCCGGGAGCCGTCTATGCAAAAAATATTACCCCGGATAATGAAACCGGTATCGGCACCTGGACGGATGATGAAATAATGCGTGCCATGACGCAGGGGATCAGTAAAAAAGGTGACACCTTATTCCCCATTATGCCGTATGTTAATTTTAACCACATGGCAAAAGAAGACCTGCTTAGCATTATTGCCTATCTCCGCACACTGAAGCCCATAAAAAATAAAGTGCCGGACAGACAACTGATGATACCTATAAATATGGCCTATCCGGCTCAGGCATTACAGCCATCCATTGACGGCAATATGCGTCCACCGGAAACGGATGTCGTGCAATATGGAGGATACTTGCTTAATGCGGCTGCATGTGTAGATTGTCATACCCCGATGGTGCAAGGTCAATATGATTTTAGTAAGAGGTTAGCCGGGGGATTTCGGTTTGATGTTGGCAGCTTTATTAATAACACCGCTAACATTACTCCCGATTCAGCCACGGGCATCGGGGCCTGGAATGAAGAAAGGTTCATGAATAAGTTTACGGTATGCCGTGAGGAAAAAGGTTACAATTATGATGCGGGAAAACAAAACACATATATGCCATTGACCATGTATGCCGGGATGACGGATAGTGACCTGAAAGCCATTTATGCTTACCTGCGAACAGTGCCACCGGTGAGCAATAAAGTAGAGAAATACCCGGTGAAATAATTTTTGAGAAAGAATCGATATATAAAAAGAGTCCGATTACCAGGGCTCTTTTTTATTTTGCTAAACCAGCTTCTTCTTTTTTCCACTGTTTATCCATTACAATGGTTCCAAATGGTAATATGGATGCTACAAAAGCCTTGCCCATCCAGCCGCCGCTTTTTGAATATTTGTTTTTTACTTCCCAGGCCAGCACTATAAATGTAATGAACAATAAACCATGTATGCTGCCCGCCATGGTTACAGCCACCGGGATCTTTGCCAAATATTTCAGCGGCATGGCGATGCCCAATAAAACAAGAAATGAAATTCCTTCTGCTATAGCAGCTATTCTGAACCAGTGGAATATTTTTGTTGACTTCATAATGCGCAAAGGTAGTTGGTGAAGACTTCTTTCTATCGGCGACCATAAAAGCCTTTTCTAAACGGACTTGTTGATTTCCTTTATCCATTGAATGGCCTGGGGTTCACCTTTTTCCACGGCCATTTGTAAATAGACGAGTGCTTCTTCTTTTTCCTCCTGTTCAAACAAGAATCGGGCATACAAATATTCCAACCAATCAACCGGAATAGTAATATGCTCAAATGCTTTTTGAAAATGCCGTGCTGATATTCTGTGTTCCGTCAGCCCGGACTGCAGCCGATAAGCGATATGTCGATGAGGATATATTCGTCTGCCGGCATAGCAGCAAACCTGCTGTTGGTAGCAGTTTAAGTGTTATAAAAATCACCTCAATTAGTATTTTTCGCATCAATTCCTCCAATGTTAAATCCAAACGTAACACCCCAAATCTTATGCTTATAATTCCTCCCTTGTTCCTCTAAAAACTCATTAATATCTTTACTATAATTTGCTGTAAGAGATACTCTGCCAAGCTCTAATCCTACGAATGCATTGTATCCAAGATGAAAAATTCTTACTCTGCCAGGCAATTTTCCTATTGGTAAATCAATAAACTGTTTCTCAAAATGAGCCACGGGTTCCTTTGTGGGTTCCTGTGAAAAAGATAACGTGTTGAAGTTTGTATAACAAGAAAAAACGAGTGAGAACATAGGTCCTGCCCCAATCATGAACTTAGTTTTTTTATTTACCAGCAAACTATAGAACAAATTCAGAGGCACATCAATGTAATTGGTGGTTAATAGGGTATTCGCAGAAAACAGTATGTTTTTTTGACGCGGAGGAACGTTGATTGTTCTGCCAACCAGATTTGTTGTATCATAAAACTGGGTCCAATTTGATCCCTTGGTTGAAAACAAGAATCCGGTTCTAATTGAAAAGCCATATTTAATTTCAAAGTTTATTACAAGTCCCAATTCAATTCCCGTCTTTTTTTTCAATATTTTTTTTGTAGTGTCAGGATAAGTTAAATAATCAGGGGATATTGATCCATTATGGATACCACCTAAAAAAGTAAATGAAGTCTGGGCATTAGAAAAAATAAATGAAAAAAAAAGGATTATGAACAGGAATAGTTTTTTCATGAGTTGTCGTAATAAGGTTGCTAAAAACAGTAAAAAACTATACGAATATTTTTATGAAATAGCGGCTGCAAATAAATTGCGAACAGTTCTACCTATAGACCTAAAAATTTTTCAAAAAACTGAGGTAATCGTTGTCAAATTGTTACCAACTCAGTAATATACGTCATTTCTTGTACGGAAAAGTGTTCATCGCCAATGCAAAACTGTGCAAAAAGATAATTTCAGTTTAATAATCAATAACTTGTTCCTCTATCATCTCAGGAATTTCCCTCCACTCATACTGCTGGTTTCTTAATTGTGGTTCAAAGCCAGCCTCACGGATAGCATCCTGTATGGATTTGTAAGTAAACCGATGCGGCGCACCGGCAGCACTGACCACATTTTCTTCCAGCATGATACTGCCAAAATCATTGGCGCCGGCATGTAAACAAATTTCTGCTGTTTGTTTCCCGACAGTTAACCAGCTTGCCTGGATATTTTTAATATTCGGCAGCATGATGCGGCTTAATGCGATCATCCGGATATATTCTTCAGGCGTTGTTAAATTATGTACGCCACGGATCTTAGCTAATAGCGTATCCACATCCTGGAATGTCCAGGGAATAAATGCAAGAAAGCCTTTTGCATCTTCCGGCTTGCGGCTTTGCACCTCTCTTATTTTTACTAAATGCTCAAATCTTTCTTCAATGGTTTCCACATGACCAAACATCATGGTGGCAGATGTGGTGATGTTTAATTTATGTGCTTCATGCATGATATCAAGCCATTCCTGTGCGCCGCATTTTCCCTTGCTTATCAATCTTCTCACCCGGTCGATCAATATTTCAGCACCGGCGCCGGGCAATGAATCCATACCGGCTTCTTTCAGAGCTATCAATACTTCACGATGAGTTGATTTTGCTAACTTGGTTATATGAGCTACTTCGGGCGGGCCGAGTGTATGCAATTTTATAGCGGGATATTCTTTTTTTATTTGCCTGAACGTGTTTACATAAAAATCCAAACCAAGCTCCGGGTGATGACCGCCCTGCAACAATAACTGGTCGCCACCCCATTTTAATGTTTCTTCGATCTTCTTCCGGTAAGTGGGCATATCTGTGATGTAAGCTTCGGCATGCCCGGGTATGCGGTAGAAATTACAGAACTTGCAATTGGCAATGCAAACATTGGTTGTATTTACATTCCGGTCTATCTGCCAGGTCACTTTGCCATGCGGCACTTGTTTTTTACGGAGCTCATCAGCAATGAACATCAGGTCCGCCAGCGGGGCATGATGATAGAGATAAGCGCCTTCATCAATAGTAAGAAATTCAAAAGCAACAGCTTTTTGATACAGCTCGTCTAATTGCATAGTACAAAGGTACGGGCTGGCACAAAAAGGGCTGAACGGTTTTGGGGCCGGCCGGAGAATAAAGTAAATTTAGTTTAAACGGCAGGGGGCTTTTGCATCATTTTGAATATAAAAACAGTCATAGTAATAAGTAATACCACAACCAACTGCATGAAAAAGGCCATTTATTGCTTTGCCATATTCATTTCCCTGCTCTCCGGATTGGCTGCGACAGCACAGGAAGAATTTATAGAACCCCCATCAAGATTTATTACCAGCGTTTCCTTTACGCAACTCACCGGGGGTATTGTTATACTAGAGGCTAAATTTGGAAACTTTCCGGATACCCTCAATTTCATATTAGACACGGGCAGCAGCGGTATTTCACTCGATTCTACCACGGCCGAATATCTTCAATTAAAACCTATTCCTTCTGAAAGAACTATCCGGGGCATTGCCGGCATACGTAAAGTGAGTTTTCTGTATAACCAGCAATTAAAATTTCCGGGTCTTACTGTTGACAGTCTTAATTTTCATATAAACAATTATGGAATTCTTACAGCCGTATATGGCGAACGTATTGATGGGATCATCGGCTATTCCGTATTGAGCCGTTATATTGTTAAACTTGATTACGACAGCATGAAACTTTCTTTTCATACCAAAGGAACCATTCGTTATCCAAGGGGTGGTTATCTTTTAAAACCTACTATCAGTCAGCTGGTAGCACAGGCCCTGCGGGTGAGAGATGAAAAAGCAATTAATACAAGATTTATATATGATATGGGGGCCGGGGTTTGTATGATGTTGTCAAAAGAATTTGTAACAGACAGTAATTTTATAGATAAAAGAAAAAGGACCTGGGTAAAAGAAGGAGAAGGTTTGGGAGGAAAGATCGATATGGAATTGATGGTGATAAAAGAAGTGAAACTGGGGCCCTATCGTTTCAGGAATGTTCCTGTTTATATTTTCGATGATGTGAATAATATTGCCAGTTACCCTTATATGGGCGGGTTGATCGGGAATGATGTATTGCGCCGTTTCAACGTAATAATTAATTATGCCAAAAACGATATTTATATTACACCCAACACACATTACGCCGAAGCCTTTGATTATTCTTATTCGGGGGTGGAGTTTTACCTGATCGATGGCCTGATACTGGTTGGAGATGTTGCCAAAGGCTCTCCTGCAGAAGCGGCCGGCCTGAAAGAAGGTGACCAGGTGTTGGCCGTAAATAGAAATTTTTCACAGAACCTGAACCAGTATAAAATTGCGATGCAAAACCCGAATGAAAGGATAAAGATCATTTATCGCCGCGGTGGTGTGATCAACGAGGTGGAATTTAAAATAAAAAGCATCCTTTAGCGAGTGGGGAATGGCTAGTGGCGAGTAGGGATTGCGTATATAGAGGAAACCATCTGATTGAATGAATCTTTCCCACTCGCTACTCCCCATTTCCCACTCGCCCTTTTTTCAATACTTTTGCATCCTTTATATCCCACAGCTTTTTATTATGATCCAATTCGAAAAATTTACCCTGGATAATGGTCTTCGTGTTATTGTCCACCAGGATCTGTCCACGCCGATGGCAGTCATGGATATTATGTATGATGTTGGCGCCAGGGATGAGAACCCGGAAAAAACAGGGTTTGCCCATTTATTTGAACACCTGATGTTTGGCGGCTCCATTAATATACCCAGTTATGATGAACCTCTCCAGATGGCAGGAGGAGAGAATAATGCTTACACCACCAATGACCTTACTAATTATTACATACAATTACCGGCAGAAAATTTAGAAACAGCTTTCTGGCTTGAAAGCGACCGGATGCTGTCATTGGCTTTTGATGAAAAAAGTTTAGAGACGCAACGCAAAGTGGTCTGTGAAGAATTTAAAGAACACTATCTCACCAAACCCTATGGTGATGCCTGGCACAAGATGAGGGAACTGGCTTATAAAAAACATCCTTATCGCTGGATGACGATCGGTAAAGAATTGTCGCATGTTGAAAATGCTCAATTACAGGATGTAAAGGATTTTTTCTTTAAACATTATCGCCCTGTTAATGCCGTGATGGTGGTAGCCGGCAATGTAACGGTGGAAAAAGTAAAAGCATTGGCAGAAAAATGGTTTAATGAAATTCCCCGCGGTGAAAAGTATGAACGTAACCTGCCACAGGAACCCGAACAGGCTGAAGAAAGGAGATCAGTGATCAAATCAAATGTGCCGCTGGATGCACTTTATAAATGCTGGCATATGCCGGGCCGGCTTGACAGGAAGTATTATATTATCGATCTGCTGACGGATATTTTAAGCGGGGGTGGCTCATCAAGGTTATACCAGTCGCTGGTAAAAGAAAAACAATTATTCAGCAATATTGAATGTTATCATTTTGGCAGCACCGATGCCGGTTTACTGGTCATTGAAGGCAAACTGGTGAAAGGAATAAAAATGGAAGATGCCGAAAAAGCAGTGGAAGATGAACTGGATAAAATGAAAACCCACCTGGTGAATGAAGCAGAACTCCAAAAAGTAAAGAACAAAACAGAGAGCATGATCGCTTTTGAAGATATGAGTGTGATGAGCCGTGCCAACAGCCTTGCCTATTATGAAATACTGGGCGATGCCTCGTGGATGAATTTTGAATTGGAAAAATATGGCTCGGTGACCACGGAAGATATTTTAGCGGAAAGCCGTAACATTTTTCGCAACAACAATTGTAACACGATCCATTACCTGTCCAATAATTAATCAACAGCGTAAAGAAAAGAATAAAATGACAGACAGGAAACAAGCCCCCGATATCGTGGATGCCGTCAACCTTAGTCTTAAACTAAAGCCGGCGGATAAATTTGTATTAAAGAACGGGGTGGAGGTTTATACCATTAATGCAGGAGCAGAAGAGGTCATGTCGCTGGAGTGGGTATTTTTTGCCGGTAATTGTTTTGAAGAACAAAACCTGGTTGCCGCCACTGCAAATTACTTATTGAGAAACGGCACATCAACAAAAACAGCTTTCCAGATCAATGAACATTTTGAATATTTTGGTTCTTACCTCAACAGGGCCTGTTACAATGAAACAGCAACGATAACCTTGCATTGCCTGTCCAAACATGTTGGCGAATTGTTGCCGGTTGTAAAAGAACTGATCACTGACTCCACCATGCCCCAGGACGAACTGGATATTTATAAGCAGAATATGAAGCAGAGGTTGAAAGTGAACCTGAAAAAAAGTGATTTTGTGGCGGGCAGGCTGATCGATGTTTATTTATATGGCGAAAAACATCCCTATGGTAAATACAGCAGCGCTGAAGACTTTGACGCATTGAACAGGGAACAGCTCCTGGCATTTTATAAGAAATATTACCAGCAGGGAAAACTGATCATGTTTGTTGCCGGAAAACTTCCGGCTAACCTGGAACAGTTATTAAATGTTCATTTCGGAGATCTGCCGGGTACTCCTCTTATTGTGCAGGAAACAATAGCAGATCCTGCCACAGAAAAAAAATTCAGGATAACCAATGATGCAGAGGGCGTGCAGGGTTCTATTCGTATAGCAAGACCATTTCCCAACCGTCATCATCCTGATTTTTTAAAAGCACAGGTATTGAATGCATTGTTTGGCGGTTTCTTTGGTTCCAGGCTGATGAGCAATATCCGGGAGGACAAAGGATACACCTATGGCATTCATAGTTTCCTGCACAACCATGTTCAACGATCGGCCTGGATGGTAAGCACCGAAGCCGGTAAAGATGTTTGCGAAGCCACCATTGCCGAAGTATATAAAGAAATGAAAGACCTGCGGGAGGAATTAGTGGATGATGAAGAATTGCTGCTGGTTAGAAACTATATGATGGGAAGCATACTCGGGGAACTGGATGGCCCTTTCCAGATCATTGCCCGCTGGAAAAACATTATTCTCAATGATCTTACCGAACAATATTTCTACGACTCGATCAATACCATTAAGACGGTTTCAGCAGAAGAATTACAACAATTGGCGCAGAAATACCTGAACCCCGAAGAGTTTTATGAATTGGTTGTGGTTTAAAAGTTTCAGAAGTTTAATAAGTTTAACAGGGTTAAGAGGTTGGGGAAGCCTCCCGATTTCCTCTATAATCTCATACCTTTGAAGTGGGTCTAAAAACTTTTTAAACCCTTTGAACTTCTTAAACTTTTTAAACCTCTCATGACTTTCGACCGCAAGGATCTATCCAACTCACAGCTTGTTGATTTTTACCGTAAGCTTTTATGGCCAAGAATGATCGAGGACAAAATGCTGTTATTGTTGCGGCAGGGAAAAATTTCCAAATGGTTTAGTGGCATCGGGCAGGAAGCGATTGCAGTTGGAGCAACCTTAGCGCTGCAACAGGATGAATGGATCATGCCGCTTCATCGCAACCTTGGAGTATTTACTACACGCAATATGCCGTTGAATAAACTTTTCATGCAATGGCAGGGCGCACAGGAAGGATACAGCAAAGGAAGAGAAAGAAGTTTTCATTTTGGGAACAGGGAACATCATATTTGCGGAATGATCTCACATCTTGGACCGCAGCTTGCCATTGCGGATGGAGTGGCACTGGCCTACAAATTGAAAAAAGAAAACCTGCCTGCCGGACAGGCAGGTAAAGTATCGCTTGCATTTACCGGGGAAGGCGGCACCAGCGAAGGAGATTTTCATGAAGCACTCAATGTAGCAGCTGTCTGGGACCTGCCGGTCATTTTTATCATTGAGAATAACGGCTATGGATTAAGCACACCGGTGGATGAGCAATATCGTTGCATCAGCCTTATTGACAAAGCAAAGGGTTATGGAATGGATGGTGTGCAGATCGATGGAAATAATATATTATCCGTTTATGACACCATCAAAGGGGTAAGAGAATATTGCATTAAAAATCAAAAACCTTATTTGATCGAATGTCTCACTTTCCGTATGCGGGGGCATGAGGAAGCCAGCGGAACCAAGTATGTTCCGCAGGATATGTTCAGGCTTTGGGAGATGAAGGACCCGATCAAGAACTATGAACGATACCTTATCCAGGCAGGAGTGATGAATGAGATGAAAGTGGCGGAGATAAAAAATGAATTTAAAGACAAAATAGAAAGCGAATTGAAGATCGGGTTTGATACGAAGCCTGTTGTCGCAGATACGGAAGAGGAATTGGATGATGTTTTTGCAGAAAGGTTGGAGGTTGGAGGTTCGAGGTTGGATGTCAGGGTCGTTGATAATTCGGAGATAACATCCAACATCCAACATCCAACAAAAGAACTGAGAGTAATCGATGCAATTAAAGAGGGTCTTCATCAAAGCATGACAGCCCATCCGAATTTGATCCTCATGGGACAGGATATTGCAGAGTATGGCGGAGCATTTAAAATAACAGAAGGTTTTGTCCGGGAGTTTGGAAAAGGAAGAGTGAGAAATACGCCGCTATGTGAAAGCGCTATTGTGGGAACAGCGCTTGGATTATCACTGGAAGGATATAAGAGCATGATGGAAATGCAGTTTGCCGATTTTGTAACGGTGGGCTTCAACCAGATCATTAACAACCTTGCAAAAATTCATTACCGCTGGGGACAAAACGCAGATGTTGTCATTCGTATGCCGACAGGCGGAGGCGTTGGCGCCGGTCCTTTTCATTCGCAAAGCAATGAAGCGTGGTTTGTGCATACACCCGGATTGAAAGTTGTTTATCCCTCAACACCGATCGATGCAAAAGGATTATTGATCGCAGCTATCAATGATCCGAACCCCGTGATGTATTTTGAGCATAAAGCTTTGTATCGTTCTGTCAGCGGACCGGTTCCCGAAGATTATTATGAAATAGAAATTGGAAAAGCAAGACACGTAAGAGAAGGAGATGAAGTCTCCATCATCACATATGGAGCAGGAGTGCATTGGGCGGAAGATTACGCTGCCGAGCATCCCGAGATCTCCATTGATATTTTAGATCTCAGAACATTGGCTCCCTTAGATTATTTAGCCATTCGTGAAGCTGTGCAAAGAACAGGAAGGGTTTTGATATTACATGAAGACACTATGATTGGTGGCATTGGTGGTGAAATAACTGCATGGATCGCAGAAAATTGTTTTTCCATTTTGGATGCGCCGGTCATGCGTTGCGCTTCTTTGGATACTCCCGTTCCTTTCAGTATTGAGCTGGAGAATAATTTTATGGCAAAAGCCAGGCTGGATGAATGTATTCAGAAACTGATCAATTACTAAAATACAATTTGCTATTTTTCCGCCTGCGGCTTAACTTGTATATTCATCCGGCCCATAATCTTCCCCCTGAATACTTCCTGTTTTATTTATCATTAAAATGAATTGTATGAAACTAAAACTATCGTTTGCTGCCATTTTCTTTTTCCCTCTTTTTATCCTTTCACAAAAAAACTGGACACCCGAACAATGCCTTAAAATAAAAAATATCACGGCTGTTGTCCCGTCCCCCGACGGAATGAAAGTTCTTTATACGGTTCGTGAGGCCGTGATGACGGATGACCGGAGTGAATATGTGAACCAGGTCTGGCTTTGTAATAGTGACGGCAGCAATGCGCTTCAATTAACCAGGGGCGATAAAAACTCATCCAATCCCCAATGGAGCCCTGATGGCAAATGGATCGCCTTTACTTCTTCCAGGGAAAGTAAAAACAATTTGTATATACTACCGGTTGGCGGTGGTGAATCGGAAAAATTAACGGATGTAAAAACAAGTGTCAGCAATTATGCATGGAGCCATGACGGGAAAATGATCGCTTTTACCATGCTGGATGCAGCCGTCGATAAAGAAGAGAAAGATAAAAAAGCAAAGAATGACTGGTATTATATGGATGAGGAAGTAAAGCAGAACCGCCTCTATGTTTTATGGCTGGATAAAAAAGATACAGCAGGGAAATATGTTCAGAAAAAACTGACCAAAGAAAATTATAATGTAAATGCCTTTGACTGGAGTCCTGACGGGAAGAATATTGCTTACAGCCATGGCAAATCGCCGGAAGTAAATGATAATGTGTACAGCGATATCTCTTTGATAGATATTGAAAGCGGAACGATAAGATCAATTGCTAATACCGGTGCGGGTGAAACCACTCCCTTGTTCAGCCCTGATGGGAAAATGATCGTTTATTACAGCACAACTGACCCCGTTGATTGGTCGGGTGCAAAACATGCAAGGATCTATTCATTAGCCGATGGAAAAAGCTGGCGCTTGAAAGCAACACCGGATGAGAACGGCGGCATTGGAGCAAACGGGATATTTGCATGGACGCCTGATGGAAAAAATGTTTTATGGGCAGAAGCAAATAAAACATTGAACAGTATTTACCTGTTAAGTGTGGATGGTAAATCAGTCTCTGAATGGAGCAAGGGAGTCAAAGACCTGTTGGGTTCAGTTTCCACAAATTCAACCGGAACATATATTGCATTTACTTTACAAAACCCGTCAAAACTTCCCGAAGCATATATCAGTTCGTTGAGTAATTTTTCACCGGTAAAAATTACAAGTATCAATGCAGAATATGCAAACAAGGCTTTGCCAAAAACAGAGCTGATAAAATGGAAAGGCGCTGACGGAAAAGAAATAGAAGGGTTGCTCACTTATCCTATCGGCTATCAGCCCGGCCAAAAAGTTCCGTTTATATTAAATGTACATGGTGGTCCGGCCGGCGTATTTCAGCAAAACTGTGTGGCAGGCAACCAGGGCTCTTATCCCATAGCAGCATTTGCTGAAATGGGATATGCCATTCTTCGCTGTAATCCCAGGGGTTCATCAGGCTACGGTACCGAATTCCGTATGGCCAACCGTAATGATTGGGGCGGAAAAGATTTTATGGATCTGATGGCCGGGGTGGATGAAGTGATAAGAATGGGAGTGGCCGATGAAAATAAAATGGGGGTGATGGGATGGAGCTATGGTGGTTTTATGAGTAGTTGGATCGTAGGACATACCAATCGTTTTAAAGTTGCCTCCATCGGTGCGCCGGTTGTCGACCTGGGACACCAGAATCTTACAGATGATATAGAAGGGTTTCTTCCTTCCTATTTTCAATCCAATCCATGGGATGATTGGAGTAAATATGATGCACATTCACCCTTAAGGTTTGTACAAAATGTAAAAACACCAGTGATGTTGCAGCATGGAGAAGCTGATCAGCGGGTGCCATTCAGTAATTCAGTTATGTTTTATAATGCATTACGCAGAAGAGGCGTGCCGGTTCGTTTGCTGGCCTTGCCCCGGCAACCACATGGACCCACAGAACCAAGGATGATCTTGAAAGTGATGCAGACAAATTTGGAATGGTTTGAAAAATATATCGGGGAGAAGAAAGGGTTTTAATAATGGGAAGATACTGAAAGTGGGGGGTAAGAATCAAATTATTCTTTAGAATGCTTTTGGTTGGATGGCACCCGGTCCATATAAAGCCATACCGGCTCTTACTCCTAAATGTTTTTCATGATCTACTGTCAACACCCCGTTCACGATCACAAAATGAAATCCTTTTGAGTATGCATGGGGTTTGTCATAGGTAGAAACATCCTGCACTTCTTTTTCATCAAAGATGACGATGTCGGCTGCATAGCCTTCACGAAGCAGTCCCCGGTTTTTTAATTGAAATTTTTGAGCAGGCAACGATGTCATTCTTCTTATAGCTTCTTCCAAAGAAATAATATGCTGATCCCTGACATATTCAGCCAGCACTCTTGCATTGGTGCCATAGCCTCTTGGATGCGGCATTCCAAATCCAAATGTCCTGATCGTGGCATCACTGGCAAACATGTTGAAAGGATATTGCATGATGCGTTTGACATCTTCATCGCTCATGCCATGAAATACAGCGCTGGCGCCACCAGTCATCATGATGTCAACAATGGTTTCTGCTTCGGCTTTTCTTTTATGTTTTCTTCCCTTCATTAAATTGATCTGCTCGATACTTTTTCCATTATAGGAGGTGTCAGGAGAATAATAAGCCACCACGGCATAACTGAAATGTTTCAGGTTTCTTTTTTTCAGTCTTGCCAGCATAGAGTTGATGACATATTTTTTTATATCCGGCCTTTGCAGTCTTGCTTTAATGGAATCCTGTCCGTCAGCGAGTATTTCATCCGGTATCAATGTGCTGATAGAAGTACTGCTGGCGGTGTAAGGATATTGATCAATGGTAACTTCTATTCCTTCTCTTCTTGCCGCTTCGATCATGGGCACTGTTTCTTTGCTTCTTCCCCAGTTCTGTTGCCCGCTGAGTTTAAAATGCGATATTTCTACAGGAATTTTTGCTTCTCTTCCAATGGTCAACGCTTCATTGATCGCATCGACAACACTATCGCCTTCATCCCGCATATGAGAAGCATAAACACCATTGTATTTTGCAGCGATCTTCGCCAGCTCCACTATTTCCGGTGTTTTTGTGTAAGTACCCGGGATGTAAATTAACCCGGTTGATAAACCAACCGCCCCATCTTTCATGGCTTTATCAACGATATCATCCATCCGCTTCATTTCATCCGGCGTTGCATCCCGGTTGGCCCGGCCCATGACTGCTTTGCGAACATCATTATGACCAACAAGTGTAGCTACATTGATAGAGAGCTTCAGGGAATCGATCCATTTTAAATATTTCCCGATATTGATATTAGAAGAACCACAGTTACCCGTGATACAGGTAGTGACACCGTCTAAAATAAAATTAGTGGCATTGGGATCGCTTTTTTCATCTCCTTCCAGGTGGGTATGTACATCAATAAAACCGGGAGCTACTATTAATCCTTTTGCATCAATAGTTTTTGTAGCAGAAAGATCCACGTCTCTGCCGATCTTAATGATCTTCCCGTCTTTGATAGCTATAGTTCCATAATACCAGCTGTTGCCGGTGCCGTCAATGATCTTGCCATTGGTAATAAGGATATCGCACCCGATAACTATCGGGTCCTGGGCTGAAGCAAGCACGGGGAAAAGAAAAATAAATAATAACCATTTCATGCTGAAAAGTTACAGAATAATAAGGGATGATAATTGTTAATTAAGATATTAGCCGGAACGAGGACATTAGTCTTCTTTACTGCCCTTATCTCCCACAAACCACTGCTCCTTGTTTTTGAACAAAACATTGAACGTTGTTAATGAACCATAACAACGGGTAATGTATTGCTGGATATTGGCTTTGTCTTCATCACTCAGTTTTTTATTGCTGTTGATGTTTTGTTCAAGAACCCTTAGCCGGTCACGCAGCATAACTACTTTATGGAAGAAATCAGCAATAGGAATTTCCTTTGGCTTCAATGATCTGTCTGCAGGTTGTAATAACATCACTCCGCCATGCCATTTGTCTCCCAACGGGACATTTTCAGTGAGACCGCCCCAGAGCCTTAATATTTTCAATAAGGATTTTTCAACTTCGCTATGCGTTTCTATTTCCTCCGTTACATTTTCCGGGATGATCTCATCCAGCTTATCATCTGTCTTATCAATTTCTTTCATTCCCGCATTGATAAAAGAAATGAGGTACGTTGCATATTTGATACCAACAATTACCCCCGGCCCATGATGAGTGTGCTGTAACCGGGTACCGATGCCTAAGGTTGTCTGATCCATAATATTAATGTTGAATAGATCTTTTATTTAACATCTAACATTTAAAATTAAAAATTATTACTCTCCCGGATGATACCTCCTCTCCACATGCTTCATCACATCTTCTTTATAAAACAATACATCTTTGAACTGTCCCTTACTGTACATTGGCCCCTGGTCAAAGAAATGTTTTGAATTTTCATCACCGCTTTCACCACCGGCCAGCAAAGATTTTGCTTTTATCCTTTTACCAAATTCAACAGCGCAGATAAAACTGTTGCCATTTACTCCATATCTTTTTTTGGTGCCCGGAAATGTTTTACTGGTATAAGAGGGCAGCATGCCCCAGGTGGAAGATACAAAACCAACCGGGATGCTGGCCTTGCTGTCGTCAAACTTATTATCAATATCAGATGAAATGCGCTGGAACCGGTTGATCTTTCCCCAGGGTATCTGCCAGCGGCCAAATTTTTCATCGAGATCATTCATGCAGGTTAACAAAGGCTCCATTAATTCCTGTGGAGCTGCAGTTGCAGCAAATTGTTTGGTTTTGGTAACCTCGTCAGCTTTTTCATCACCGGTCACTTTGATACGCTTGATGGCAGGCAACAACCTTTGTCCCCATTCTACTGCCAATGTTGTGGCGATCGAGTTTTCATTACAACGGTAATTCCAGTTTTTTAATACACTTACAGGACCGATCAATAATGCATATAAGGAATCGTTATAATTAATATTTTTTTCAAATGCCTTTACAAGGGCCGGCACCAATACCTCGAATGCAGCGATCCGGGTATCATAACCGGCTTTGATCACTTTATCGATCGTATAAGATCTTTCTTCGTTTAATACCCGTACAGCATTGATGCCGCGAAAATTTTCTCCATCCGGTGCCATATAAGCCGGGTAGTTTTCTTTTTTAGGGCTATTGCTTCCGGCAACCGTATAGGGTGTAGAGTTACAATTCTGTAACCAGCCATTAGCGGGGTTAATAAGATGAACAGTTTCTTCAACTGTATGCAAACCCGTCCACTCTGTGGCGGATATGGTTCCATCCACCGCTTTGCTCCAGTCATATTTTGTATCTCTTTCCGGGATACGGTTGCCATGCCAGTAAGCAATATTCCCTTCTGCATCGGCATATACGGTGTTGTTGGAAATATTTCCGTACAATTCCAGTGTTTTTTTATAATCTTCAAAGCTGGTTGTTTTATTTCTTTCCCAGCATTGGATCAATCCATTCATGATCCTGTTATCGGCTCTTACGCTCAGGTATTCGCCATTTCTTTTAGCCATAACAGGACCATGATGCGTGAACAGCGCATTGATAGTTTTATTTTCCATCATATCACCCGACTTATACCGGAGCACTATCTTCTTTTCAATAACTTTTTTTTCTTTACCATCGTATTTATAAACCCAACCATTATTTTTCTTCGCCAGTTTTTCAATATAAGTATCGGCTGCATCCACAGCGCTGCTGGTATGCATCCATCCGCAATGTTCATTAAAACCCTGGTAAACGAAAAACTGTCCCCAGGTAACAGCGCCATATACATTAAGACCTTCTTCACTCACCATATGTACTTCGGGTCGGAAATAAAAAGTGACATGCGGGTTGATATAGAGAATGGCATTACCTGATTCGGTGATCTTAGGAGAAAAAGCAAAACCATTGGAGCCGGTCAATTTCTCTTCTTCCCGACCTTGCCTGCCGGCAGGCAGGTAGCTATCGGGATCTTTTTTTGTAACGGCAAGCGGAAAATTATTTCCGGAATAAAGATTCTGCAACTCAGCCACGGTAATATCAGCGGTACTGATAGCGCCGATACTGCCATCCGTCCACAGCAAAGGATACCAGGACTGGAAATGATTCAGCAAAGCCGGTTTGGTATCCGGGTGTTTATAGAGATAAAAATTAATCCCATCGGCAAAAGCAGTCATCAGCTTCTTCAGCCAGTCGGGAGATCTTTTGTAATCAGCAATTGCATCAGCAGAGTCAATGATCATCCGTATCAACAGGTCATTGTATAATTCTTTTTCTCCTTTCACCTCACTTAACCTTCCCAGCTTTTCAATATAGTTCATCTCCACTCTTTTAAAATCATCCTCGCATTGGGCATATAGCAGGCCAAACACCGCATCGGCATCTGTTTTTCCATAGATATGCGGTATGCCATAGTTGTCACGGATGATCGTGATATTTTTTGCCTGCTTTTCCCAGCGGTCAATTTCATCCTTTGAAATAGGTTGGGATAGCAGTTGCAGCGGAAAAAATAAAAGGAAAAGTATTTTTTTCATCCGGTTCTTTATTTATGTGTCAGACGCTGCGAAACGTCAGACACAATTTACAAATAACTCAGCCACTTCTTCTCTTTATGTGCCGTTTTGTAATTATCATACCATTTACACAAGGGATACATCAAAAGAACGACAGCGATCCAGATCAAATAGGTAATGCCTAAAGAAAAACCTTCGCCGGGTGCAACAAATTTGAAAGGAACTTCTTTGATACCCTGCAGACCTTCAGCTACGTTATGTCCTCTTATAAAATAGGTGATGACCTGGGCGAGATGAATGATATAAAAATGAACGACAAAATAAAATAAAGGCACACGACCAATCACGATAGCAAATTTTGCAAACCAGCCTTGTGTATTTTTTATCAGCGAAAGAACGATCAGCATCGGCCCGATGGTTGCACAAAGGAAAAGCAGTGATGGCGGGTATTTCTCTACATTCATAAAAGCAAAAAATGTTTTCAGCCCGGTCTCCTGTTTATGCCAGGGAGCAGTATTGCCGTATATATTAATGAACCGTAATACAAAGAAGAGAAAAATAGCGCTAACGCCCGTCCACAATAATATTTTATTTCTCTTCGCTGCTTCCATATCTGTAAATAGTTTGCCGCAACAATAACCCAGCACCATCAGGCCTGCCCAGGAAAGAAATGGATACAGGATAAAAAGATTATGACCTCCGCCCAAAGGTTTAAAACCCGGTTGATGCAAAAGATTCCACCAGAGCGGGACCGGGGTTTGGCGTGTCTTTTCGGCAAGATCGATCAGGTTATGTCCAAGAACGATCAGCAACCCGGTGGCCAGGATTATGGAGAAAGGTAAGTAGATCATCAATCCAAGAATGACCATGCCGGCACCGATGGACCAGAGTGTTTCCAAAACAAAAAGGCTGTAATGAATATCTGCCGTAAAGGCAAATGACATGATGAGAAGGTCAACAATGATCAACCATATACCGCGGGTGACCAGGAACAGGCTCAGCTCTTTTTTTGTTTTGTGTTTGCTTTGTAACCAGGCGGAAAGACCGGATAAGAAAACAAAAGTAGGTGCACAGAAATGCGTGATCCAGCGGGTACCGTATAAAGCAAGGTTGGTAGTATCAGGGTTCAAAGGATCTCCCATCAAACCACCTTTATGAAAAAAATCACGGGTATGATCGAGGGCCATGATGATCATAATAATTCCGCGAAGCAGGTCGATGGATTGAATTCTTTTTTTATCAGGAGTTAATGATTGTGTCACGATAAAATTATTTCAAATGATATTCTTTTTTTAAATAAGCAAGCAGGGCTTCTCCTTTTGTCAACAACTCTTCGGACTGTTGAAGGATACCCCTGGCCGAGCCATTCATATAGACCGCAAATACATTGAATTGTTTTATAACAGAAGGGTCATAGCTCTGTAAGGCAGGATTATCTTCTGTCCTGGTAATACCCCCATCACTTGTTTCCATGCGAATGAAAACAGCGGGATCAAATATCCGGGAAGCAAGTATCTTATACTGATCAAATTCTTTCTGGTATAATTCTTCGAGCTGGCGGAGCAGCGGGAGGTCCTCATAATACGCTATGATCATATCGGAGGACTTCATATCACGGATCAATCGAAAATTACCGGAGTTCTTTAATTGTTCATAGGTCCGGCTATTGAGCCTTACGGTATTCAGACGGGGCGAGATCCTTCCCAGGTAATAGAAGGCTCCTTCGTTTCCCCGTATGGAGGCAGGGTTATTGCATAATGCGATCAGCGTATCCATACGCTTCATCCTTACCTTTTGTAATGACAACTGCGAATTGATAAGCCTGTTATTTTCTTCAATGTCGGCGACCATGGAGCGGATATATTGCTTTTCCCGGTCATGTTCGATTTTATGCTCTAATTGATATTCGGCTAAAAATCCGCAGAACACGGCAAGGAACAACATTAAAAACTCCCAGAAATAGTGGGTCCATTTTTTTCGTGGAGTATGAGTGTGGGCATGTACTTCCATAAATGCGGAATTATTATTTAATGGTTAATCACAGTTGTTTCATGATCAGTTGCTCCATATCAACACAAGCTGCTCTTGCATCCCTGAACGCATCAATACTTCGTTTTACTCTTTCCAGTCTTAATGATAGGGCCGCTCCTATATTATTACGAAACTGAATAGCATCGTTCCCGCTTATTACATCATGGTGTGCAGCGATCTTTTGCATTTTGAAAGCATCGGAATGATTACTGGTATCGAGATTGATCTGGCAGGTAAGGTCATATGCTTTGTAAAGGGCAGGGATAAATAAATCGGTATAATATTTTTTTTCAAATTCCTGGTTACGGTACTGGGCAAAATTGGTAATGCGTTCATAGTCCATCATCTTTTTCAGGAAATCGATATTACCTACATAACGCAATGAACCCGACGACTTCATTTGTTCATAGGTTTCTTTGCGTACCAAAAAATTCCTGACCCATACTGCACCCATTTCCCTTGCAAATGCGGCACGGTCTATCGAGGCACTGTCCTGCAGCAGCCAATTCATTAATGAATCATATTTTTTTACGTATATATTATCCTCCGATAATAATGAATCAAGGTTTTTGGTATTCGTTCTTACATCCAGCAGCATACTTTGCAAAAATTGGTGGGCTCTCTTTTTCTCCACGATATGTTCCCGCCGGTTCTCTGCCAAAAAACCCGCAAACACAGCCAGGAACATCATAAAGAACTCCCAGAAATAATGGGTCCATTTTTTGCGGTCGGTATGTGAGTGAGCATGTACTTCCATAAATAATTTATTTCTCCAAAGGAGTCCCTTCGGACAGGTGATATTCTTTTTGTAATGCCGAAATGATCTGCTTTGCTTTTTCCAGCATGATTTTGTATTCAACCACTGTTCTTTCCTGTGTGCTTTGGATCATCGTCGCATAATTGATCCAAAGTGCTATCGTTTCACTATCTGTTTTACGAAAAACCAGGGGGTATGTTGGGGGAGCGCCATTCTGTAACTGGATAAGAGACCGGGCATCTATAATATGGGCTATAAAGGGATTTAAAAGATTGGAGGCATAATTCAAATGAATATTTTCCCGGACGCTCGTTTTTTTTGCCTGTACATCATATTGATTCAACAGATCCGTCAGTTCCTGTTTAAAATATCTCAAGGAACCGGATGCTTTCATTTGCTCATAAGTACCCGAGTTGTGCTCGAATGGCCTGATCCTCCCGGCAGTACCTTCATATTTGTATATCAATATATCCTTCCATTTTTCTTTTGGTAATTCTATCTGTACAAGTAAACTGTCAACGGCTTCGATCTTTTTATTACCAAATCCAATAACTGTCTTTAAAGCAGCGGTATCTGCTTTTATGTCGTTTAACAGGGAGAGGGCAAATTGTTTGGCTCTTTGATGCTCCACTTTATGTTCCCTGATATTCTCAGCCAAAAATCCACAGAACACAGCGAGGAATAACATAAGAAACTCCCAGAAATAGTGGGTCCATTTTTTCCTTTCAGTATGAGAGTGTGTATGTACTTCCATAAAAATTTTATTTCTCCAAAGGAGTCCCTTCGGACAGGTGATATTCCTTTTTGATCAATCCCATTAGCCGTACTGCTCTTCCTTCCAGTTCCTTATACCTTTCTATTTCTTGTCTTGCATAAGATTTTTCAAGCATCATAAAGTTCAGTTGCTCGTTTAACACAGCGGTATTAATTGCAATAACGATCGAATCGGGAATATTAGCCACAATGGGAGCCCGGTTATTTTCTATATACAGGGTAAGCAGGTCAGCGGCATTGAATAATTTTTCAAATTGACGGTTTCCCAGTTGTGAGTTTATTATGTACAATTCATTATATATTTCAGTGGATTCGCAACGAAAATCATAAGACGAGATAGAGTCGGCTACTTCTTTTTTCCTGATCAATCGCATACCGCCGGCATTCTTCAATTGATCAATGGTGATATTGTTCCGGATAAACCGGGAATCAAAGTTTGTACGACGTATGGTTTTGAAAAGCTGGCCATTGATTTTTTCTGTATTGGGGTTCGCCTTAAAAAAAATAAATACAGAATCAATAGCTTTAACTCTTCCCTCTTTCCTGGGAATGGCGAAATGGATCATGGCTGTATCTGCCGCCAGATCGCTTAACAGGGACTCCATATATTGTTTTTCCCGTTGATGTTCTACCTTATGCTCCCTGATATTTTCCGCCAGGAAACCACAGAAAACAGCGAGGAATAGCATGAGAAACTCCCAGAAATAATGGGTCCATTTTTTGCGGTCGGTATGTGAGTGTGCATGTACTTCCATAAATAATTTATTTCAAATGATACTCTTGCTGCAGGAAAGCAAGCAAGCTGACTGCTATTGCTCTCGTCTTTTCCTGTCTAACTCTAACACCCCTGATAACTGTTTTTAAATACTGTGCTGATGAAATAACCTTATTAATTGAGCCAGCATCCTGCATAAATAAAGGCGGGTTTCCATTGGGTTTTTTATAATTTGCAAAATCAACCGAATCAATCTGTGAATAAAGGATCTTTCCATCGAAAACAGTTCCTATTAGATCTCTGAAATTATCCCGGATGCTTCTTTCATCTTCACTCAGGATCAAAAGGTATCTTAGCTGTTGGTCATAAGCCATAATACTATCCGAAGCAGGTAGATTCCTGATAAGACGAAGGGCCCCGGAGTTTTTTAGTTGTTGCAATGTCCGGTCATTTGGTGAAAAATACTGAGGTCGGCTCAGGTTGCGGGCATAATAGTAAATCTCATTCCCCTTATTTTTATAATCTGAAAGATAAACAATAAGAGAGTCACACATTATTTCCCGGGTCTTTCTATATATAATATTTTGTGTCAGTTGGGATGTATCACTCTTCAGATCTTCCAACATGGTTACGATAAACTGTTTTTCTCTTTTATGTTCTATCATGTGCTCCCGTTGATTCTCTGCCAAAAACCCGCAGAAGACAGCAAGGAACAACATTAAAAACTCCCAGAAATAATGTGTCCATTTTTTTCTTCCCGTATGTGAGTGTGCATGTACTTCCATTAGCCCTATTATTTTAAATTATATTCAGAAATAAGAGTCTTTATGATATTCAGCGCAACTTCATTTGCATCAGAATAATAGACCCTGACCATATTCGTTAACCTGGATTTCCTGTCAATAAGGTAATTCAAATATTTATCTATTTGCTTATCGGCATTCTCCTGGAGAGGTAATTGACGACTGGATAAAGAGTCATTGTGTTCGGAAGGCATGAGTTGTCCCGTAAAATCAAGATCCCTGGCTACAAATAGTGAATAATATCGGCTGAGAAGAATACTGTTACGAAGTTCCATCGTTTTATCTCTATGTCCCGCGTCAATTTGATTTTGTGCAGCGATGAGGCCCTGCAAAGAATAATAGTAATTAATCATTGACACCAGCTCTTTGTTCCTGAAATACCTGAGATTGCCTGATTGTATCAATTGATCGATTGTAGATTTGCTCCAATCTATACGAAATGAATAAGACATAAATTTGCTAAAGTAGTAAAATGTACCGGGGACAATGTTGGTATGGCTCAGGTTTTTGGAAATTGAAACAATGCTATCAATGGATGAAATAGTAAATTTTGTGGTATTGACGCCCCGCCTTAGCTCTCCGGTGTCCAATCGAATATCGCTAAGTAATCCTTTGGCATATTCTTTTGCACGATGGGCCTCTACAAGATGCTCACGTTGATTTTCGGCCAGAAATCCGCAAAACACAGCAAGGAATAACATGAGAAACTCCCAGAAATAATGGGTCCATTTTTTTCTTTCCGTATGTGAGTGTGCATGTACTTCCATAAATAATTTATTTCTCCAAAGGAGTCCCTTCGGACAGGTGATATTCTTTTCTGAGAATTTCTAATAATTGATGATTGACAGTTACATACTGGGAGTAATAAATTTGTCTTGTCCCTCTCATCATCAGCAGGTAGTAGGAAGCCATACTTTCTGCTTCCTGCCGGCTGAATTTATCTGCATTCACAATTTTGCCGGCAAAGAGAGGCTGTATGTTTTGATTCAATGCCTGCATCATGGGGATCTTTCCATGTTGGGTAAATGCCTCATACCAGTCAAAATCATAATATTTTAATGAGAACGGCCTGATATACACTTCTAAATAACTGTACTCTTTATCATTGCGAGTTCTTATATTGGCGATCTGCACACTAAGCTGACCAACTTCTGACTGCAGTTCACTGCTTTTAAAATAACGCAATTCTCCGGAATTCCTGAGTTGATTTAGAATGCCATCATTGGGCTCAAACATCAATTGCGCTGATTGAATAAAAGCCCAGGTATATGCCGGATAAAATCTTGCAGAAAGATTTGTGAGGCTGCTATCCTTTACATAAGTAATGAAGTAAGTACATTCTTCTTCTTTTTTATTCCGGATAGCTATCTTTTGCTGTACGGCAATCGAGTCGGCATATATTTCTTTATAAAGATTTTTTGCTAACTGCTTTGCTCTTTGCTGTTCAACCTTATGCTCCCGGATATTTTCCGCTAAAAATCCGCAGAACACGGCGAGAAACAACATAAGAAACTCCCAGAAATATTGTTTCCAGTTTTTCTTTCCGTGAGCATGTGTGTGAGCATGTACTTCCATAGTTAAAATTTATTTTTTTAACTGGTGATATAAAAACGCACAAAGAAATCCCACGACTATGTAGATGAGAAATCTTATCAGCCGGCTTTTCCAGGGAAATTTATTTTGTTTTGGTTGCTGTTCTTCCATATAATAATTCATACTTACTGATTGGCTTTAAATACCCGTAACAAATTACCTCCCAGAATTTTCTTGATATCTTTATTACTGTATCCTCTTTTTACCAACTCTTCCGTGATCTTTGGAAAGTCTTGCACGCCATCCAATCCCTGCGGGGATGAATTGATACCGTCAAAATCACTACCCAGCCCCACATGGTTTACACCAACTAATCTTACAATATAATCCAGATGGTCGAACAATATTGAAAATGGCGGCCGCAACCCTTTTACTTCATCGGGATATTTTTCAAAAAGATAGAACTCCCTGAAATAAGGTTCGGGATTTATTTTTTTCAATGAATCCGTTTCCGTTTTATGTCTTGCCGTAAAGGCATCGCTTCTTGCTTCAAATGTTGAATCTAAAAAACCACTGTAAAAATTAAGATGGATCACACCGCCGTTCTTTGCTACGGCTTTTATCTGTTCATCTTTTAAATTTCTCCTGTGCGGACATAAAGCGTACACACAACTATGAGAAACCAAAACCGGTTTTGTTGTTGTTGCAATGGCATCCCAGAATGTTTGTTCACCCACATGAGATAAGTCAACCAGCATCCCCAGCTCATTCATCCTTTTTACGATCTGTTTTCCAAAATCTGTGAGACCTTTATGTGTTAATGAATCAGCTTTGGTTGTTTCATCAAGAGCGGATGTGGCCCAGTCGGTAGAATTATTCCATGTCAGCGTCATATACCTTGCGCCTCTTTTATACAAAGCATCTAATTTGGTCAGATCATTTTCTATCATATGACCACCTTCCACGCCAAATAACACGGCCAGTTTTTTTTGTTTGGAGATCTTAATTATGTCTCCGGCAGTAAAAGCCTGTTCCATTTTATCCGGGTTGCGGTTGGTCCATGCCAGCACCGTATCCATCTGCCGGTTGGCCATGGCATAGGGACTGGGCTCGTGTCCATCACACCAAATGGAAAAAAATTGTGCATCCACACCGCCTTCCTTCATCCGTTGCAGATCAGAATGAGTTCTTCCTTTTAATGACTGATCAAAACTTATCCCTTTGGCAAGCGCTGTTTCAGGGATGTCATTATGCGTATCTACCAATATGGATTTGAAATGGATCTTTTTTGCCCGTTGGGCAAAAGCAGTCACCGGAGTAAGGAAAACGGAAAGCAAAAGAAAATGCCGGAGATAGATCTTCATAATTATTTTGTTTTTACAAATTCATAAGGAGTGAATTCTACAAAGTCAGCCACTTTTACTGTTACTGATCTCACTTTGTTCCCGTCAACAGTAAATGGCCAAACCTTTATTCCATACAGTGGATCATTGAATGTAGCAAGGAAACGGTTACCACCCAATGCTTCCAGTTCGGCATAGCGGCCTTTGTGATGTTCAAACCGGGCAATTAGTTTTCCATTCTCTGATGCGATCATCATGTTGCCATATACATCATGTACATAATTGCCCGCATAGGCCTGCAGGGGTAAATTAGTTTTCAGGTGCATGGCAATAGTATCCCGTTTTGTCCTTACCTGTTTTTCCTCCTGTGCCTCCTGCATTTTCTGTCGTGCCAGGAATACCTGGCTGTAATTACGATAAGGCAAACCGAGATAAGCATCCTCAATCTCATTGCGCAGCGCTTCATAAAAACCATTGGCATCGGTATTGGTGAATACAATGATGCCCAATTTTTCTTCCGGCACTAAACACACACTGGTAACAAAACCATTGACGCCGCCGGTATGTGCCACGATCTTTCTGCCGGCATACTCTTCCAGGAACCAACCAAGACCATACAAGGCAAAATGTGATCTGTTGAACATATGCCCGCCATTTCCAAGAATAGAATGAGGGGTTCTTGTTTGTGCAATAGCAGAGGCAGGAATAATTTCTTTTCCATCGAGCTTACCATTGTTCAATTGCATGATCACCCATTTGCTCATATCATTTACAGAAGATGAAATACTGCCGGCCGGTGCAAGGTTATCAATATGGCCATAAGGAATTTTTTTCAATACTCCCTCTGTCACCGTATGTGCTGAGCATTTATTGCCGGCTGTCTGTATGTCTTTTGATAAGGCAAGACTGTTATTCATGCCAAGCGGTTTGAAAATTTTTTCTGTAACAAAATCGGCCCAGGATTGACCGGTTACTTTGGGAATGATCTCCCCGGCCGTCATAAAAGCACAATTGGTATAGCCCCATTTACTGCGAAAGCCGTATATCGGTTTCAGCTTTCCCATTTTTTCTCTTACTTCAGCAGTGGTCAGATCAGAATCGAAATACATGAAATCTCCCTGGAAAGTTTCAAAGCCAAGGCGATGACAGAGCAGGTCTCTTAAAATGGCTTCTTTAGCCACCCATGGATCATAGAGTTTGAAGTCGGGCAACCATTTTTGCACTTTATCATCCAGCGATAATTTTTTCTCTGCATCGAGCAAGGCAATAGCCGTTGCAGTAAATGCTTTACTGTTGCTGCCGATCATGAACAAGGTGTTCTCATCTACTTTATCATTTGTTCCTGTTTCTTTTACTCCATAACCCTTCATCACAACAACTTTTCCATTCTTAACGATGCAAACCGATACTCCCGGGATCTGCCAGTCGTTCAGGGCTTTGTTGACATAACTATCTAAGCTGTCTCTTATGAATGAAGGGATACTATCTGTTTGTGAATTACAACTGGTCGCTATAAAAAAAACAAATACAAAAAGGGGGAAAATGCGTTTCATGTTTCTTGTTGTTTTGAGTTAGCAATTATTTTTCTTTTCATCGGTCCAAAAACAAATTTTAAGATCAGGGGGATAGTCATGGGGATGAATGCAGCAATAACCGGAGATTGGGTATAAACGATCGTACAAATGATAAAAATAACCGGCACCGTAATAGCACGGATCGATGAATACCTTGCCACTTGCGGCGAAAGATTTTCAGTAAGCCCTTTGTCCGGGTTGCTGAGATACCGCCACATAAAAAAATTAAGTATACCCAACATCGCAATATTGCAGGTATAAAATATGACAGGTGAAAGAACCGGCATACCGGCATATTCGCTATAAAAGCCGGTACTGAATGGCATCAGCGCTACACAAAGAAGAAAAAAAAGATTCAGCCAGATCAGCCGCTGGTTGAAATTGATGACATAGCCAAACATCCGGTGATGTACTATCCAGTATTGTCCTATTATTAAAAAGCTTACAAGAAAGCCAACAAATTTTGGAATAAGTTCCGTTAGTTTTTCCAATAAATGATCATCCGTAACCTGGCCGCGGCCCAATTCCGGAATTTTAATTTCAATCACCAATAAGGTAATAGCAATGGCAAATACGGCATCACTGAAAAGAATTAATCTTTCCAACTGAAACTCTTTGCGGAGTTCATTGTGCAGTTGATTACTCATAAGCAGGAATTACAGGCCAGTAAATTACCGTAGTTTTTTCATTTGCCTGCAGTAATAAACAAGAATGTTATTCCGGTTCTTCTTCCTTCATGATTGCATCGGGAGGCAGACCTCTTTTGAAACGATATAAGGCGGTTTTAATGTATTGCTGAAATTCATAATCGCCGGAAAGTTGAGTAAACAAATAGGAAGGACGGAAAACCCGCATGAAACTATCCAGTTGGTTGCCATCGAGCAGGGTGAGGCGGCGAACCAATGCTTTGTTGAAACGATGATCAACGAATTTATCATGTTCTTCCTGCAATAATCGTTTTTGAAATGCAGCCATACTCCGGTTTCTCCGGAAGCGGAACATATTGATGATCTCATCCAGGTCGAACCCCGCCCCTACACCATATTGAGGGGTTACGGTTTTTATTTTCGGTTTCTGGTAATTAAAGATCTTGGCATAATCCAGCCGGTTTTGCATCGAATCCAGTTTATAATTACGCGGTCTTATTTTCACTTCTTTTAGTACGGGAACATTCACCTGGATCGAAATATCAAATTCAAAAGGATTGACGATCTTCTGTACCGGAAATTTTCTTGTCGGTTTATTCAGGTAGCTGAACCAGATCGAATCTGTTTCTTCCACGTCGATCTCATAATGACCTTCGGCATTAGTCATGGTTCCTTTTCCGGATGTGCTCAATACCGTCACGGATTCCATTGGATAATTACGGCTGCTGTCATAGACCGTTCCCATTATTTTATATTGCTGGGCGCCGGAATTGACTGACAGTAACAGGAAGATTACAATAAAGGATATTATGTAGAGGCTGATCCGCTGCAAAATGATTTAATTGGCAGCAAGTAACGAAAGAAAATGTAAAAGGGATGATAAAGTCAGGATGGTCAAATAGGTCATATCAGTCAAATGGGTCAAATTCCTAATATTGAGGAGTCATTCTTTTATAGGGCTGCAGGATTTGACCAATATGACCTGTATGACTTATTTGACTGGGTTACTTTAGCAAATCTTCAATTATCCGGGCATAATGCTCATGTTCCAGTGCATGGATCCGCTGCGCCAGAGATTCGGCTGTGTCATTCTCCAATACGGCACACCTGGCCTGGAAAATTATTTTTCCATGATCATATAATTCATCTGCATAATGGATCGTGATACCGCTTTCTTTTTCTTTTGCTGCAATTACTGCTTCATGCACAGCCTGCCCGTACATTCCTTTTCCGCCATATTTAGGCAACAGGGCCGGGTGAATGTTGATGATCCTGTTACGAAAAGCCTTTAATAAGGACCCAGGGATCTTCCAGAGAAAACCCGCCAGTACTACCAGATCAATATTCTTTTCCGTTAACTCCTTTATATATGCATCGCCCCGGAAGAATCTTTCCTTTTCTATAATAAGCGCCGGAATATTTTCTTTTTCTGCAGTTCTTAAAACACCGGCCTGGGGATTGTTGCAGACGATAAGTGATATCCTGACTGAGAAATGATCTTTAAAATGATCAATGATCTTTTGTGCATTGGAACCTGCGCCGGAAGCGAAAATGGCTATGTTCGTAAGTGGGGGGTGGCGAGTGGGAAGTGGGGGTTGAATTTCGGGACTAACGACTAATGACTCACGACTTCGGACTAATCCCATTCTTCCGCCGATCTTCCGGATATATTTAATAAAAAAAGAAAATTGTCCGAAAGGAATACTGATAATGATCACTGCCAGCGGCCAGATAATGGTAATGAGTAAAATATAGATCACCGTCCATAACCAATCCTGTTGCAATGCCAGCAGGTTCATTATTTTTTTACCGGCATAACCGGTAACGCTGCCGCCAATGGCAAATGTGGCAATGATCAAGGCCAGTTGCAAGCCACCGACTTTCCATTTTTTTTGTAATCGTTCAAACATGAGCCGCAAAAGTGAGGAAAATCAAGCAAGGATGCCAGCTATTTTCCATCAAATACACAATTATTAGTTTGTTGACTGATTTGTGACAAACAGGTTTGTATCGATTCACAAAACGAAGCAGATTCCTCTGAAATGCAGGCTGGTAGCGGGTTAAAAAATTTTTAAACCTCTTGGTGTTTTGTTAAGTTCCTGACTTATTTTTGCGCCTGAATAACTGATTTTATCCACATTTTTCAGTATCAATTGCGTCTATGATTCCTTGTAAACCTGCCGGCCAAAGACTGATAATTTTAATCCTTTCTCTTTTCGTTTTTTCTATAGTAAATGTTTCGGCACAGGATGGTAAAGCTTTGTTTAACAGCAAATGTGCCAGTTGTCATCAGCTTGACAAAGATGCAACCGGGCCAATGTTGCGGGGCATCATTGACAAAGACCCCTATAATGGAGATATGTCCAAAATAGAAAATTGGGTCAGGCATGTAAATACATTAGTTAATACAGATCCGCATTATAAAGATCTTAAGGCAAAGTTTGGTTCATTGATGACTGAATTTGCAGATCCAACAGTATTATCCTCTGCTGACCTGGCAGCTATTATTAAATATACCAGCGCCCCGCCAGTTACTGCAACCCCAACTGATACTAATGGAGGACCACAAAAAGACAATAACAACGCCGTCATCTTCGGGGTCATCTCTTTGATCCTTGCCATTATCGCAATGATATTAATGCAGGTGAACAGCAACCTGAAAAAAATGAGTGATGATGCGGAAGGTATCATGCGCCCCGACCCGGTCCCTTTCTATAAGAACAAAGTTTACATCACTATGGTTTCGATACTGGTATTTGTAATAGGTGGATATTATGTAACCAAAGGAGCTATTGGATTAGGCCGTCAGAAAGGATACCAGCCGGTGCAGCCTATTTATTATTCGCATAAGGTACATGCCGGCATCAACCAGATCAACTGCTTATATTGTCACGGATCAGCCTGGGAAAGTAAAACGGCCGGGATCCCTGCAGTGAATATTTGTATGAACTGTCATAAGGCGATCAATGAATATGTAAAGGGACCCAAACTGTATAATGAAAATGGGGATGAAATAAATGGAACGGCAGAGATCGCTAAATTATACAAAGCATCCGGGTTTGACCCCAAGAACCCAACGAAATGGGATCCTTCAAAAGCGAAAACAATTGAATGGGTAAAGATCCATAACCTCCCCGACCATGTTTATTTCAACCACTCACAGCATATAAGAGCCGGTAAAGTACAGTGCCAGACCTGTCATGGTGAAATAACAGCTATGGATGAAGTGAAGCAAGTGTCGGAACTGAGTATGGGTTGGTGTATTAACTGTCACCGCCAGACCAAGATTAATTTTAATTATACTGATAGCACAGGTAATAAGTTTTACAGCATTTACGAAAAGTTCCATAATGATATCAAGTCAGGCAAAATGGATAGTGTAACAGTAAAAGATATTGGCGGCCTGGAATGTCAGAAATGTCATTATTAAGATCGATTTGAAGATGTATTGATTTGAAGATTTGAAAATTGGATGATCGATACACTCAAATCAAAAGTAATAGAATAGCAGATTCGGGAATGATGAAATGAAGAGCGAAGCATCTGGGTTTGTGCCCAATGCATCTTCAAATCATCAAATCTCCAAATCATCAAATCAAAAGTATTATGAGCCAAAACAAGTACTGGCAAAGTTTCGGAGAGGTGAACGACCCGGAAAATTTTAAAAACAGGTCGCTGGATGAGTTTCAGGAGGAATTACCTTTTGAAGGCTTTGATGATAAAGGACTGATCGATGCAAAAGCTCCCCGCCGCGATTTTTTAAAATACCTTGGTTTCAGCACTGCTGCGGCAACGCTGGCTGCCAGTTGCAAGATCCCGGTTAGAAATGTTATTCCCTATGCTAATAAACCCGAAAATCTTATTCCGGGTGTTGCTAAATATTACGCAACAACTTATGTACAGGATGGCGATGTGACACCGGTGGTTGTGAAAGTAAGAGATGGTCGCCCGATTAAAATTGATGAAAATAAACTAGATAACAGTCTCTACGCCGCCGGTGGTACATCAGCCCGGGCACAAGCTTCTATTCTTGACCTGTATGATATGTACAGGCTGAAATTTCCCCAGCACCGTGTTGTAAAATCGAATGCCGATAAAAAAGAAGAGATCAAATTCGAAGAAGTGCCCACATTCGAGCAGTTTGATAAAATGGTTGGCGATGCCATGAAAGCCGCTACTGGTTCGGTTGTATTATTGTCATCAACAATTGTTTCTCCTTCTACACAGGAGATCATTTCTAAGTTTCCTAACTTAAAACATGTTCAATACGATGCCGTTTCTTATAGCGGCATGTTGCTGGCCAATGAAGCCAGTGGTTTTGGAAAAAAACTTCCTTCTTACAAGTTTGATGCGGCTAAAGTAATTGTAAGTCTCGGCGCTGATTTTCTCGGCACCTGGCTCAGCCCGGTTGAATTTGCAAAAGGATATTCAACAGGAAGAAAGATCGATGAGAAGAACCCTTCCATGAGCAAGCATTACCAGTTTGAAAGTCATTTGAGCATGACTGGAAGTAATGCGGATGAAAGATTTACGCATCGTCCTTCTGAGGCCGGCGCAGTTGCTCTCGATTTACTAAACGCAATTAATGGTGAGACCACTGCAACAATAAGCGACGCGAAACTGGAAGCAGCTATAAAAAAAGTGGCAGCTGATCTGAAAGCCCACAATGGAGAAGCCGTGGTGGTTTGCGGAAGCAATGATAAAAATATCCAGGTCGTTGTCAATGCTATCAACAATGCGATCGGTGCTTATGGTAAAACCATTGACTGGGGCACTACGGTTAATTACCGGCAGGGAGTTGACAGCGGCGCCAACAGTATTGAAGAACTGGTTACTGATATGGAAGCAGGTAGTGTTGGTACGCTGATGATCTGCGGTGCCAACCCGGCTTACACGTATTATAATGCAGATAGATTCAAAGCTGCATTGAAGAAAGTAAGAGTAACGGTTTCTTTCAACGGGAAAATGGATGAAACAACAGAACTGTGTGAATACCTCATCCCAACACATCATTACCTGGAAAGCTGGGGTGATGCTGAACCAAAAACCGGAGTGACCAGTTTTATCCAGCCTACTATTTATCCATTATTCAAAACCCGTCCTTATCAAACTTCTTTATTAAGATGGAGTGGAGTTAATACAGACTACGAAGATTATTTTAAAACATATTGGAGTGATAAACTAGGTGCTGATTACAATAAAGTATTACAGAGTGGGATAAAAGAAGATGCTGCGGTTGCCGCATCTGGCGGTTCCTACAATAGCGGCGCTTTAGCAGCAGCAACGACAGCAATAGGAGAGTATAAAAAAGTAAGCGGCACTGAGTTAGTGCTTTATCAAAAAGTTTCTATCGGCACCGGCTCACAGGCCAGCAATCCCTGGTTGCAGGAATTACCTGACCCTGTTTCAAAAGCCACCTGGGACAACTATGCTTTGATCTCTATGGCAAAGGCCAAAGAATTGGGCATTAAGCTTGACAATGATTATGAATACTATCCTGAAAAACCGGTGATCGAATTAACCATCGGGAAAAATAAATCCGATAGCTATCGGATTGAATTGGCTGTTCTTGTTATCCCGGGTATGAATGCTGATACCATTGCCATTGCTGTTGGTTATGGAAGAAATGAAGGATTGGGTAAAACAGCTGCAGGTGTTGGCAAAAATGCGTATGCCTGGACCTCTTTTAACGGAACAACGGTTGATTATAATGTTGCCGGTGTAACCACAACCAACCTCCACAAGCAATACAAACTTGCACAAACACAAAAACATAACTCTTACGAAGGACGTTTGGAAGTAGTAAGAGAAACAACACTGGCTACTTTTAAAAAAGAGCCTGATGCTATTCCGGAATACCGTAAAGAACTGGAAGAAGAGTATTATGAAAATGCCAACCAGGATTTTCGTAAAAATGCTACTTTATATCCCGACCCCAATACCCGCAGCCATGAGATCAAGTGGGGAATGAGTATTGATATGAACAGTTGCACGGGTTGTAATGCATGCGTGGTATCATGTCATGCTGAAAACAATATTCCCGTTGTAGGAAAAAGAGAAGTGCTTCGTTATCATGATATGCACTGGTTGCGCATTGACCGCTATTTTATTTCTGATGAGAATAATCCTGATAATTTAAAAGGAGTTGTTTTCCAGCCGATGCTTTGCCAGCATTGTGATAATGCACCTTGCGAAAATGTTTGCCCTGTTGCTGCTACCAATCATAGCACGGAGGGCATCAACCAGATGGCATATAACCGTTGTATCGGTACAAGATATTGCGCACAAAACTGTCCGTTCAAAGTTCGTCGTTTTAACTGGGCCGATTATACAGGTGCAGATAGTTTCCCGAATAACCGGGATCAGAAACTGATCGGAAGATTGGATGCTGTAGTCGAAGTGTGGAATGATGATATTACCAGGATGGTATTAAATCCTGATGTAACGGTTCGCAGCCGCGGTGTGATGGAGAAATGTACGTTCTGCGTGCAAAGACTCCAGTCTGCCAAACTGGATGCGAAAAAAGAGAACCGCATGCTGAAGCCTGATGAAGCAAAAACAGCTTGCCAGACAGCCTGCCCGACCAATGCGATCGTATTCGGTAATGCACATGATAAAGAAAGCGCAGTGAATAAGGTTCGTGAAAACAATAAGCAACGCAGTTTTTATGTGCTGGAGCAATTGCATGTGCTGCCCAATGTGACCTACCTGGCTAAAGTGAGAAATACAGACGAAGTGATAGAAAGCAAAGAGCATGAAGCAAAAGCAGAGGGAGGAACAATGCCGGCAGCAACAAAACCGGAAGAAACGCATTAGAAATAAAGAAGGAGAAATAAAAAATAAGGAATGAGAAAGTAGCCCACGGATTTACCCGTGGGAATAAATAGATGAAATTTTTTCAGAACCCCGTAGGGGTTCAACAATTGATGACCAAAGAACAGAAAGTTGAACGGAGCGTCGCAAGGGACGATGACCAAAGAACAGAAAGTTGACTAACAAAATAAAAGCTAACGTCCGCCAGCTGGCGGATAATAGCTAAAAGCTAAACGAACATGGCATTACTCAGATACGAATCACAGGTAAGACCGCCGCTGGTAGAAGGCGATAAGGATTATCACCAGGTAACCGAAGATATTTGCCGGCCGGTGGAAGCCAGGCCTACCCGTGCATGGTGGATCGGTTTTATTATTTCTGTATTGTTCCTGTGTTTCGGAATTCTTTCTGTCACCATGGAGGTTATTTATGGTACGGGCCAGTGGAACCTGAATAAAACAGTCGGTTGGGGTTGGGACATTACCAATTTCGTTTGGTGGATCGGTATCGGTCACGCCGGAACACTGATCTCTGCTATCTTATTATTATTCCGCCAGGGTTGGAGAACCGGCGTGAACCGTGCAGCGGAAGCGATGACGATTTTTGCAGTGATCTGTGCCGGGCAGTTTCCTATCTGGCACATGGGTCGTGTATGGAATGCATTCTTTGTTCTTCCCTATCCCAATACAAGAGGCCCGGTATGGGTAAACTTCAACTCACCACTTCTTTGGGACGTATTTGCGATATCAACTTATTTCACGGTATCATTATTATTCTGGTACAGTGGTTTGATCCCCGATCTTGCTACCCTTCGTGACCGTGCAAAAAAGAAATGGAGAAAAATGTTTTATGGTGTCGCTGCATTTGGTTGGACAGGAAGCACCAAGCACTGGCAACGGCACGAAGCGCTGGCATTGGTGCTGGCCGGATTAAGTACACCGCTTGTATTGTCAGTACATACTATTGTATCCTTCGACTTCGCTACATCCGTTGTTCCGGGATGGCATACAACGATCTTTCCACCTTACTTCGTTGCCGGTGCTATCTTTTCAGGATTTGCGATGGTGCAAACGCTCCTGGTAGTTACCCGCAAAGTGCTGGCATTGGAAGAATACATTACGCTTGAACATATAGAGGCGATGAATAAAGTAATAGTGCTGACAGGTTCCATTGTCGGCATTGCCTACTTAACAGAATTATTCATGGCCTGGTATTCACATTCATCTTATGAATGGTATGCATTTAAAGAAAACAGGTTGAACCTGTTCAGCCCTTATGGCTGGAGCTATTGGATCATGATGGGTTGCAACGTACTGTCGCCGCAGATATTCTGGTTCAAGAAAATGAGAAGGAACCTGATGCTGACCTTCTTCATGTCAATATTGATAAATATCGGTATGTGGTTCGAAAGGTTTGTGATCATCGTCACTTCAGTTTACAGGGATTATTTGCCCAGTGCCTGGAGCACTTATTACAGACCGACCATCTGGGAGGTTGGATTTTACATGGGAACATTCGGGTTGTTCTTTACCTGTTATTTCCTGTTCTCCAAATTCTTCCCGGTGATCGCATTGGCAGAGATCAAACATATATTAAAACGAAGCGGAGAAAATTATAAAGGAAAGATGGGAGAATTGGAACATGAGAGTATCAATGAGTTTGAGGAGAAGCATGGGCATGATCATGGAGCGTAGAGAGGAGCTGTTGGCTGATAGCCGTTAGCTATTAGCTGATAGAAAAATAAAATAGTATTGATAAATAAGATATAAGCTAGCGGCTAATGGCTAGCAGCTAAAAGCTAAAAAGAATGTCTGTAAAAAAATTTGTAACAGGAAATTTCTATGATGAGGCGGTTTTGTTTCCTGCCGTAAAGAAGACACGTCGTGCCGGGTACAAGATCCACGAGATCTTTACGCCATTCCCTATCCACGGATTGGATAAGGCCATGGGTCTTCGTGATACGAGCCTGCATACGGCCGGGTTTATTTATGCTATTACCGGAACGGCCACTGCGCTTGGTTTCATTACATGGGCGTTGACGGTAGACTGGCAATTGAATTTTGGCGGTAAGCCTTTCTTTTCATTGCCGGCATGGATACCTATTACATTTGAGTTGACCGTGCTCTTTGCTTCTGTAGGCATGGTGCTTACATTTTGTTACCTCTGTCAACTGGCTCCGTTTGTAAGAAAAGATCATTTTAATCTTCGGTCAACAGATGACACATTTGTAATGGTGCTGGAGTGTACGGATAAAACAAATGAAGCTGAAACAATAAGTTTTTTACAAAGCCTGGGTGCATCCGAAGTGCAGGTTCAATATAAAGAGACCGGTTGGTGGTTAGGCCGGTATGATAAGGATCGCAAACGTTTTGAAAAAAAACCAGAATTGTCTGACATCTCGCAGGGCGTCTGACACATTTTGTTTTTGCAGGGACTAAAATAAGAAAAGACGATGAAAAAAATTTGGGTAATAACAGGGTTTTTGATCGCCGCAACTGTACTGGTAGGTTGCAGCAAGGTTCGTCGTAATACGGGCCGGGCCTATATGCCTGATATGGCGTATAGCCGGGCTTACGAAACTTACGCATCTACAGAAGCATTGCAAAAAAAGGGAGTGCATTACAATGCCATGCCGGTGGAAGGGACCATTGCCCGTGGAGATACACTTACGGTTTATCCTAACAAAAATGATTCGGCCGGTTATGCTAATTCAAAAAACTTTGTCAATCCGTTGCCCGCATTGAATGCGATACAATTTAAAGAAGCGACAAGGTTATATTTAATTTATTGCGGGATTTGTCATGGGGAAAAACTGGATGGCAACGGACCCTTGTGGAAAGGCGGTGACGGTCCTTTTCCTGCCGCACCAAAAAATTTCATGGCAGATGATATGAAAACTATGGCAGAAGGAACCATGTTTCATTCGGTGACTTATGGAAAAAACCTGATGGGAAGTTATGCTTCCCAATTGAGTACAGAACAGCGGTGGATGATCATTCATTATATCAAAGAAAAACAGGCAGCAAGTGCCAACACAACAGCGAAGCCTGCAACAGATAGTACCAAAACAGGAAAATAATTTTTTGTAGAAATATAAAAGAACACTGATGTCAATACGGGAAAAATTTATAGTACCAAAGCGATACAACAGCATTGCAATAGGCCTGATGGTAGTCGGTTTGCTGGCTATCGTTGGTCTGTATGTTACGCATGGTGCTAAAAGCGATGTTCATAAGCAGGCCCGTTTCTGGGCGGCATTGTTGCACAACAGTGTTTATTTTTTACTGGTCTCCAATGCGGTCATGTTTTTTATTTGTGCGCATGCATTGGCATGGAGCGGGTGGCAGCTAACATTCAGCCGGGTGTCCGAAGCTATTTCTGCAGTAGTGCCTGTTGTCGGAACTATTTGTGGTATCATTCTGTTATTGATATGTTTCAGCGACAACCATGTAATTTATGACTGGACCAATGCGAAAAAAGTAGCCATAGATCACGGCTATCAATGGAAAGCAGGCTTTTTAAATAAAAACTTTTTTACCGGCTGGACCATTTTCACCATAGCATCATGGTCTTTCCTGGGCTGGAAGATGAGAAAACTTTCCCGCAGCCTGGATGAAAAGCCATTGGCTTCAAAAGAAGAAGGGAAAAAATATACATGGAACAGCACGGTATGGGCTGCATTATTCATTGTTGTTTTTGCACTCACCGTGATGTCGTCTATTCCCTGGTTGTGGCTGATGAGTATCGATGCGCACTGGTACAGCACCATGTATAGCTGGTACACTTTTGCCAGTTCATTTGTGGCGGGGGTGTCTTTGATATGTTTATTTGTGGTGTATCTTAAAAATACCGGGTACCTGGAACTAACAAATGAAGAACATCTGCATGATATCGGTAAATACATGTTTGCCTTTTCCATTTTCTGGACCTATTTATGGTTCTCCCAGTTCATGCTGATATGGTATAGCAACCAACCTGAAGAAACAACTTATTTTAAGCCAAGGGCTGAGGGAATATACAGCGGTATTTACTGGCTGATGTTCATCATCAATTTCCTGGCGCCGATATTAATATTAATGAAGAGAGGATCGAAGAGAAATTATGCAACCATTACGTTCATGGCATTGCTGATCATTTTTGGTCACTGGCTCGATTTTTTTCAAATGGTTTTCCCGGGTTCTTTGATGGATCCAAAAACCAAAGGGACAGAAGTCCCGATGTTATTATGGGATTTTGGTGTAGCGCTTGGATTTGTCGGGTTGATCATGTTTGTTACCGGCAGGGCATTGAGCAAGGCGCCGTTGCTGGCAAAGAATCATCCTTTTATAAAAGAAAGTGTGATTCATCATACGTAAAAACGTTGAATATGTTTAAAAGGTTCAACAAGTTTAAAAAGTTTGGGTTAGGAGTATAACCTCTTAAACCTTTTAAACGTTTGGAACCTCTGAAACGAAACAGAAGGAATAATAATAATTTGAACAATATATTATGCAAGCATTTTTCATAGTTGTCATTTTAGCCCTGGGCTTTCTGATCACTTTTCAGATCGCCAAGGCCAGCGAATATGTTGGCATTTTGCGTGGTGAAGAAAAGGCAAAACAACAAACTAACCGGATCAACGGCTTTATGCTGCTGGCTTTTCTTATTATCGGCCTTATTGGCGCTTATTATTGTAATGTAAGATTAAAAGGAAAAATATTGGGCGATTCTGCCTCGGTGCAGGGAGTGGATATTGACAGGATGATGTGGATTACATTTTGGCTTACCGGAATTGTTTTTGTCATTACACAGGTTGCCCTGTTCTGGTTTGCCTATAAATACCAGGGTTCTGAAAAACGAAAAGCTTACTTCTATCCTCATAATAATAAATTGGAATTGATCTGGACAGTTATCCCGGCCATTGCATTAACGGTGCTGGTAGGATTTGGTTTGTTTTACTGGTACAAGATCACCGGCAATGCACCTAAAGAA
>DATHDV010000037.1:0-2584 GCA_035318845.1 Chitinophagaceae bacterium | reverse complement strand
TTAATTATTCCTGGTTTGATGCCAGCCCGCAAATGGGTAATAATTTTTATCGCATCAGGGGCTTTGACCAGGCGGGTAATTTTAAATACAGTACCGTTGTAAAAGTATTATTTGGTAAGGACGCACCGGGTATTGTTGTATATCCAAACCCGATCGTTGGAAACAGCTTTACGGTGGATATGAACAACATGGATAAAGGAATGTATAACATAAGCCTTATCAATAATCTTGGACAGGAAGTGTTTAGCCAGGCAGTCATGCATGACGGAGGTTCAGTGATGAAGACGATAACGATGAGGCAAACACTGCCGCAGGGAACTTACCAGTTAGTGTTGAAAGGCGACAATGGAATGAAACTGACGCAACAGGTAATTAAAGATTAATATAATTTAAAAACTCCTGCCCGACTCGCAGTCAGGCGGGGAAAAACCACAGGCGCATGAAAAATAGAATTATTTACGGGTTGATGATCATGATCTGTTGCATAGGCTTACCATTGATAACCTTTGCCCAGGGTCCACCCGATCCGGAAGATGTGCCCATTGATGGCGGTCTTTGTGTATTATTAGCCGCAGGAGTAGGCTATGGGATAAAGAAGTACCGTGATTCTAAAAAGAATCAGGACGAAGAAAGCCAGGAATTGAAGTAAGCGTTTTAAAGTCATAGTAAAATGTTTAGTCGTTAAGAATTACTCTTAACGACTAAACTTTCCTCAAAAGAATATTCTAGCAGGACATCGCTTCAAAAAAAAAGATCACTGTCCTCTTCTTATAGCACCCCACCCATCGGCTGACTTTTCCCCGGAAAATGCTGACCGCCTCCCCTTTAGAGGAGGAGAAAATACAGTTGAATATAACGTGCTGATGAAGGGTGAGGCAAAATTGCGGATATAGAGAGGTACGCAACACATTTCACATTCATGAAAAAAGCTTTCATAACAGGCATCGGCGGGCAGGACGGATCCTATCTCGCTGAGTATTTATTGAACCTGGGATACGAAGTGCATGGCATTGTTCGCAGGAACTCTGTTCCCGAACACCAGCAAACCCGTATCGATCCGATACGTCATCACTTACATGTTTCTTATGGCGACCTGCTGGATATCTCCGGGCTGGAAAGATTATTGCGGCTGATACAACCGGATGAGATCTATAACCTGGCCGCACAAAGTCATGTCCGCATCAGTTTCGATATCCCTCATTTCACTTCACAGGTGAATGCGCTGGGTACATTGAACCTTTTAGAGGCATTCAGGAATACATGTCCCGGGGCAAAGTTCTACCAGGCCAGTTCTTCCGAGATGTTTGGTAACGAAATAGATGAAGACGGTTACCAGCGGGAAACCACTTCATTCAAACCCGTTAGCCCTTATGGTTGTTCAAAACTGTTCGCCTATAACATTGTACACAATTACAGGAATGCATATAAGCTTCATGCCACGAACGGGATTTTATTCAACCATGAAAGCCCGAGAAGAGGGATCAATTTTGTCACCAACAAAGTTGCGAAGGGAGCCGTGATGATAAAAAAAGGACAGGCCAAAGTTTTGGAGTTAGGTAATATGGATGCTGTGAGAGATTGGGGTCATGCAAAGGATTATGTAAGGGCCATGCATATGATCATTAACCATAAGACAGCTGATGATTTTATAGTAGCAACGGGCCAAAGTCATACGGTACGGGAAATGACCGATCATGTATTTACCCGTTTGGGAATGGATTACCGGGAATACGTTAAACAAAATCCCATTTTTTTAAGACCCGAAGAATTATCTTATTTGCGGGGCGATACGTCAAAGTTCAACAGCACATTTGACTGGAAGCCTGAATATACCTTTCAGCAGATGATGGATGAGATGGTGGATTTTTGGATGGGGAAATTGTAAATGTTGGAGGTTGGAGGTTGGAGGTTGAATAGTGAAAGCTAGCTAATAGCTAACGGCTAACAGCTAAAGGCCAAAGTTAAATAATGACTGACGAAAAGAATATAGTTGCTGACAATGAAGACTGGGACCTGGTCATAAAACCTAAGGCAAAGCTTTTTGATCTGCAGTTAAAAGAAGTATGGCGTTACCGCGACCTGCTTGTCCTTTTTGTCAAAAGAGATTTTACGGCGCAATATAAACAAACGATCCTTGGCCCGGTATGGCATATCATCCAGCCCGTTTTTACCACGATCATGTTTGTGATCATCTTCGACAAGATCGCCAATATCCCTACGGATGGCATTCATCCTGTTTTGTTTTATATGAGTGGCATCACTATCTGGAATTATTTTGCTTCCTGTTTAAATTCCACCTCCAATACTTTTGTCGCCAATGCAGGCATCTTTGGAAAAGTTTATTTTCCACGGCTGGTGATCCCTTTATCGGTAACCGTTTCCAATATGGTGAGGTTTGGTATCCAGTTTTTGATCCTGATCTCCGTCATGATCTTTTATAATTTCAGGGATACCCCGTTTCATATCTATTGGACATGGATCATCATACCTTTTTTAGTTTTGTTAATGGCAGCAATGGGATTGGGTTTAGGGATCATCATTTCCTCGCTCACTACCAAATACCGTGATCTTGCGATCCTGACCG
>DATHDV010000036.1:0-10589 GCA_035318845.1 Chitinophagaceae bacterium | reverse complement strand
GCGGTAACTTTAAGATCTGTTCTTTTGAGTTGTTGAATAGTTGGGGTGGAAAGAAGGCTTATAGTTTGGCGCAGGGGCAGTGACAGATAATAGTTTTCACCGGATTAATACAACAGTGCCTTTTTTGAATTCAACAGGTTGGTTCTGGAACTGATAAGAACACATCCAGATAAAAATATTTGAGTCCTGATTAAAACCTGAAATTTTTCCGTCCCAGCCTTTTTGCAGGTCCGTTGTTTCAAAAATTCTTTGGCCCCACTTGTTATATAACGAAAACCTGTATGACAGAACCTTCCCAAACAAAAAGGGTTTACAATAATCATTTGTTCCATCTTTATTGGGTGTAAATGCTGTGGGCATGTAAAAACCAACCGGGCAAATAGCGGGATCAATTTTGATAATTATTTTGCCAGAGGTATCGGTTGCCTGTGATAGACAAGCGGCATTACTTGTCATTATACAATCTATGATATCCCCGTCAACAAGAGTACTGGTAATAAATGAGGATCTGTTTGTTCCTGCCGGAGACCCGTTAAGCTGCCACTTATAAGAAGGATTGATTCCTCCATTTGTAGGAGAAGCCACGAATGTCACCATAGTTCCATAACAGATATCGCCCGGAAAAGCTGCAATACTTACTGCGGGGGTCACTGTTGGATCAACAGTTATTGTGTTGGATGAAAATGCTCCTGGTAAAACGCAATCTGCCGACGAGGTCATCAGCACTTTGACGTTGTCCCCATTGTTAAGGGTATTGGTGATATAAAAAGGATCGTTTATTCCCACATTCACATTGTTTACCTGCCATTGATAAATAGGGGTTGGGCCTCCATTGGTTGGGATAGCCCTAAAAGTTGTAGTTGCTCCCGGACATATAATTGTATTACCCGTGCTGATAAACACGGAAGGGGTCGCTTTAGGGTTTACTGTTATTGTAAGTGTATTTGACGGAAAAGCGCCGGGAGCGGCACAAGGATCAGAAGAAGTGATAAGTACTCTTACCATATCGCCATTCGAAAGGCTGCTGGATGTAAATACCGGGGAATTTGTTCCAACATTCATTCCATTTACCTGCCATTGGTAGCTTGGAGTGATCCCCCCGTTGACCGGAACAGCGCTGAAATTCACAGGCGTTCCGGAACAAATAATTGTAGTATCAGCATTAATAACTGCAGCGGGTATTGCAGGATCGTCAGTCATGATTATGGAGTTGGACCTGAGAGGCGCATAAATGGGACAGGGAGATGACATAATAACACTCACAATATCACCATTGACCAGGGTGCTTGTAGTATAAGCAGGTGAATTGATACCTACATTAATACCATTTACCTGCCATTGAAAAAAAGGCGATGGCCCTTCATGATCGGGTGTTGCTGTAAAGGTTACAGGTCTTCCCGGACAAACAGTAGTAGATGTTGCAACAATACTTACAGAAGCTGTTTTAAGATGATATTTGGCAGTAAAAATATCAACGTTAATACCTGTAAGAATTGCCGGTCCAATACAGGGATTAAAATCAGTAGCGTAATCAAATATACCGGTGATATATAAATTTCCCGAAGCATCAAGGGCGCTTCTATGAAGGAAATCAAAGATACCTGGCCCCCCCATTTGTTTTGCAGTGATAAAAGTTCCCGAAGGATTCAGGACTACTATACACAAATCCCTGTCGCCAAAGGAAGTAATATTAAAACTTCCCGGGCCGGGATCTACATCTGCTGTACCATAATAATTTCCTGCTAAGTATATTTTACCATTATTATCAATATGTATATCTGAGACGAAATCATCACGTGTACCGCCGATCTGTCCTGCCCAAATAAAATTCCCGGAGGGATCGAGTTTACAAACAAAAATATCCTCTGCCCCAAACGTGGTTAAATTATATATACCCGGCCCCGGATTAAAATCTGCTGTACCATAAAAACTTCCTCCAAGATAAATGTTACCCAAAATGTCTAACTCCATACACCAGCATCCTGTAAAAGATGTACCACCCATTTGTTTTACCCAGATAAAATTGCCTGAATTATCAAGTTTTAAAATAAAGCCATCCCATGTTCCGAAAGAAGTTTGATTATAAATACCGGTACCGGGATCAAAATCAACAGTTCCTCTAAATTGACCCACCACTAATAAATTCCCAAAACTATCTAAACAAAGATCATTAGCATAATCAATATCAATTCCGCCAATCTGTTTTGCCCATCTAAAGTTTCCTGATGAATCAAACTTAGCAATATAACCATCACTGAATTGGTTTATCGTCACTAAATTATAAGTACCCGGACCCGGATCAATATCCATGGTCTGCGAAAATTCTCCGGTTATAAAAATATCCTCATTATTTACTACTGTCAACGAACGGGTATATTTAATGCTTCCACCGGGGCCAGTAATATGTTTTCCCCAGATAAAACTTCCTGAAGGATCAAGCTTAACAAAAAATATATCACGTCCTGTAGGTGTAGCGATGAAATTAACGACTCCGGGGCCAGGATCAACATCAATGTTTGTTAGGAAGTCTCCCGATAAATACACATTACCGAGAGCATCAGTGGTTATATTGAATCCGAAACAATAGTAAGAGCCTCCCATCCGTTTAGCCCATAAAAAATTACCTGCAGGGTCAAATTTCGAAACATAAGCATCCATTATGCCTGAAGCTGTCATGTTAAATGTGCCGGGTCCCGGATCAAAATCAGCTGTTCCGCTAAAATTCCCTATTGTAAACACATTCCCATTCGCATCAATTGTGATATTATAAGCCACGTCAACAACGTTTCCTCCCTGTTGTTTTAGCCAGTCCAGATCAAGATACTGGGCATTAAGCATTCGGGAAGAACCCAAAATAAGGAGCAGTATGATGACCGGTTTCTTCATGCAGGCTGCCTGGTGATGGCTGTTTAAAATTAGACTATTAAATAAAATTCATCAAGACCTTATTTTTGGATTAATAATTGTAACAGGTTATAGATAATAATTTTTATCTTAGTTCTATGCCGAGAGAATCCATCAAATACAGCAATGGTGAAGTAACGGTGGTCTGGAAACCGAAGACATGTATTCACTCAACGGTCTGCTGGAAAGGCTTGATCGAGGTCTTCGATCCCCGGGAAAGGCCATGGATAAAAATGGACGGAGCCACTACAGAAAGAATTATTGAACAGGTGAAAAAATGCCCGAGCGGTGCATTAAGTTATTTTATGAATGATGAAATAACTACCGGAGAACCCGACTAAATAGATCAACGGGATCATTTTAGTCTTTTACAGAGGGTCTTTAAAAGAAGTTGTAGCTTACATAGTAACTATGTGTAACAACCCGGTCATTGAGCCAATCAAACAGTTTTCCTTAAAAAAAATAATTATACTGCCAATTTTATTGTTGACAGCAATTTCATCTTTTTGCCAGGTAAATTTTGAAACCCTGTCTTTTGATGCTGCTTTGCTACGGTCGAAACAAACCGGGAAACTTATCTTTCTTCAATTTGAATCAGCCGGATGCGGTCAATGTAATGAGGTAGCTGATAAAGCTTTTGAAAACAAAAAATTGAGCGAATTACTTGAACAGACTTTTATCTGCATAAAAATAACTACGGATCATCCTGACCGGGTCAAGGTTTCTTCCCTGTACAATAAAAAAGAAAACAGCTTTGGTTCTATGTTTATCAATTCAGACGGGACTTTGCTTCATAATTATTCGGGGTCAACAACATATATAAAGGCATACGAGGAACATATTGATAAAGCCCTTTCTATTGCAGGGGAAGGGATGAAAGTAAGTGAAATGGAAAGGGAATATAAGTCGGGTAATAAAAGCCCGGGATTGATGGAATTGCTGATGGGGACCAAAAAAACGCTTAACCTTGAAACAGACAGCCTGCTTGACGAATATGTGTCTTTACTTCCTCCCGATTCATTTTCATCGATACGAACACTTCAGTTCATTGCATCTATGGCGCCTCTTTTGGATAGCAAAGCAGACAAAAAACTCAGGCAAAACAATTCTCTTTTTAACCAGTGCTGGTATCCCATGAGTCTGCCTGTCAGGGTAGGGATAAATAATAGAATTGGTTATAAATCTATGCAGAAGGCCATTCGTGAAAAAAATGAAAAATATGCTTACCGGGTTGCTGCTTTTTCAAGGGGCACTTTTTCAAGTAATATTACAGGAGGGGAAAGAGCTTTTGAATCTAAAATGATGGATTACTACCAGGGCATAAATGACACACTTGCTTATTTTATCCGTTCGATCAATTATTATGATAATTATTTCATGTCAGTCTCTGTTGATTCGGTCAAACGAAGAGATTCGATCACCATGAAAATGATCTTCGCAAAACCATCTTCTCCCAAGCCTGTCCAAAATGGGGCTTTTCAGCAAATTGTCAAGTATTCTCCTATAGTACAATATTTTAATAGAGAATTAAACAGGGCTGCTCTTGCTTTTTATGAAATGACAGATGATCCCCTGTACCTCGCCAGGGCTATTAAATGGTCAGCAAGAGCCAATGAATTTTTTGAACACTATATTTCTCTGAACACCCATGCCCTTTTGCTATATGCGACAGGCAAAAAAGAGGATGCCCTGGTATGGCAGGATAAAGCAATACAGGATAAAAAGAAAAGAGGTTATGATACAAAAAATTTAGAAAGGGAATTATCAGACATGAAAAAAGGAAAAATTAAACAGGGGAAATAGCCCGGACACACTTATACTTTCTTCGTTTGCTTATACCCATTCTTCATCAACCACTGCATCACTTTCTCCCTTTGATCGCCTTGTATAATTATTTCTCCGTCCCTGGCTGAGCCACCGGTACCACAAAAGGATTTTAATTTTTTACCCAGCTCCTGCAAGTCTTCATCTTTTCCAATAAACCCTTCAATTAATGTTACGGCTTTACCCGCCCGGTGTTTCGTATCTAGTCTTACTTTCAGTTTTTGTTGTGCAGCCGGCAGCGTTTCGGCATTTGAACGTTCTTCTTCAAAGGAGAAGTTGGGGTCTGTACTGTAAACAAATCCTCTTGTATCAGGTTTATTCTTTTTACTCATGCCTCCTTTATTACGATTTAAGGTCCAACATCTAACATCCAACATCTAAAAAACAACCGCTTTCAAACTAAGATCAAGGCTTTTGGCCTGGTGTATCAATGCGCCCACACTTATATAATCCACTCCTGTCTTTGCATACTCCTCAATATTATCAAGATTGATCCCCCCGCTGGCTTCCGTTTCAAAATCTTGTCCGATTAGTTTTAATGCTTCTTTAATTTGTTCAGGCTTAAAATTATCCAGCATGATGCGGAATACTTTTCCCTTACCCACGGTTACCACTTTCCTCACGTCTTCCATATTTCTTGTTTCCACTTCAATTTTCAAACCCGGCTTTTTTGTTTGTACATACTCAGCCGCTTTCTCAATTGCTTTTTCGGTTCCACCGCAATAATCAATATGATTATCTTTCAGCATGATCATATCATATAACCCAAACCGGTGATTGATGCCACCGCCAATACGAACCGCTTCTTTTTCCAGCAAGCGGAAGTTGGGAGTCGTTTTTCTTGTATCGAGTAATCTCGTTTTATATCCCTTTAATTTATTGGTGTATTGCTTCGTCAAGGTGGCAATTCCGGACATCCGCTGCATGCAGTTCAGCACTAATCTTTCGCATTGGAGGATGGTATGCACCCTTGCCTCTATCTCAAAAGCTTTTTCTCCGATCTTCATTTCCTCTCCATCTTTTTTAAAAGGAGTAAAAACAGATGCCGGTTCTTTATACGAGAATATTTTTTCAGCCACTTGCATCCCTGCCAGTATGCCATCCTGTTTTATTTTTAATATGGCCTTACCTTTTGCCTCGGCAGGAATTGAAGAAAGAGTGGAATGGTCGCCATCACCAATATCTTCTTTCAGGGCTTCGTCAACGAGGTGCTTCAATTGTTCATCAAAACTCATAGCTGCAAAAGTACTACTTCATCCCGCTTGCGCGGGCTTCACTCTTTGCAGCAAAAAGCCCCGCCAGGTTTTGAACGTGACGGGGCTGCAGGAATATTTTTTTAAAGACTTTATTCAATAGATTGAAACCGGATATCCTTTATTACTTCTTTTCCGTCCCTCGTTTTCATAAAAACATTGGTGCGGAATTTACCGGCATTTGTTTGCAGGGTTCCTATACAATAATGCCCGCCGGGGGAATCTCCCTTGTGTTCCAGGCTAAATCCTTTCACTCCATTATTGCTGAAGAAATCCCTGACAATAAGTTGCGCCTGGGCCCTGCTGTAATTGTCACTTTTATCGGGCACGGTCAGTTCTACATTGTCATCAAAATATTTTCCAAGCTCAGATGAATTCCCGGAACGCAATGCACCGATCACCGCATCTATATTGCTGCTTTGCAATGTAAAGGAGGAAAGAAGGACAACAGATGTTGCCATTAAAAAAGTAGCTAAGTATTTCATAACAAGTTCAGTTTTCACAAGTATGATAATCTAAAAACATGCCATATTGCAGATCATTTTAAACAATGCTAAAATACTAAAAACCAGCAGTTTTTCATCATAACCTATAACAAATAGATGATTTGGATGTAGATTTACATATCATTATTACTAGAAATATGAAAGTATTTATTCTAAAAGCTAACTTCCGGCAGAAATGTTAAAGAAAAGAGTTATTCTGATCATTATGGACGGATGGGGATTGGGCCGGGTTGCATCTGCCGATGCGATCCAGCATGCGGATGTTCCCTTTACAAAATCCCTTTATGAGAGATATCCCAACACAACTTTGATAACATGTGGCGAAGTCGTGGGTCTTCCGGACGGGCAAATGGGTAATTCGGAAGTGGGGCACCTGAACCTTGGAGCCGGCCGGGTGGTGTACCAGGAATTGCAACGCATTAATCTCGCCGTTCGGGATGGTTCTTTGGCAAAGAACGATGTATTGCTCCAATCTCTCCGCTATGCTAAAACCAATAACAAGGCATTACACCTGATCGGTTTGGTAAGCAATGGTGGCGTTCATTCACATATCAATCACCTGAAGGCGATCATTGATGTGTGCAAAGCCGAAGGATTAAAAGAAGTTTTTATTCATGCTTTTACTGATGGCCGTGATTGCGATCCGAAAAGCGGGTTGGGTTTTATAAAAGAATTGCAGGAACATTTAAATGCCAGCGTCGGAAAAATTGCGACAGTTTGTGGCCGCTACTTTGCCATGGATAGGGATAAAAGATGGGAAAGAGTGAGGCTGGCTTATGATGCTTTGGTGAATGGTACCGGGCAAAAAGCAACCGATGCTATTGCAGCCGTTGAAAACTCCTATGCCAATAACATAACTGATGAGTTCATCAAACCAACCGTTATTCTTAATGAAGGGCAGGAACCTATCGCAACTATTAAAGATGGGGATGTGGCCATTTGTTTCAATTTCCGTACGGACCGTTGCAGGGAAATAACACAGGTATTGACACAAACCGATTTTCCTGAATTCAAGATGAAGAAGTTGTCATTGCATTATACCACGATGACGGAATATGACCAGACCTTTAAAAACGTCAACATCATTTTTGACAGTGATAACCTGGTCAATACCCTTGGAGAAGTATTGGAGAAGAATGGATCCAAACAAATCAGGATCGCTGAAACCGAAAAATACCCTCATGTAACTTTTTTCTTCAGCGGTGGTCGGGAAGTTCCCTTTGAAGGTGAAAAGAGGATCATGATACCCTCCCCCAAAGTGGCTACTTATGACCTGAAGCCCGAAATGAGTGCTTATGAAGTAACAGAAGCTTTACTGCCGGAAATAAAAAATATAACAGCGGACTTCATCTGCCTGAATTATGCCAATGCAGATATGGTGGGACATACCGGTATTTGGGATGCCGCCATAAAAGCTGTTGAAACCGTTGACAAGTGTGTAGAAAAAATTGTAACGGCCGGTTTAGAGAACGGCTATACCATTTTCCTCACTGCCGACCATGGTAATGCCGATTATATGATCAATGAAGATGGTTCGCCGAATACAGCCCATACATTGAACCCTGTTCCATTTTTTATTATTGATAAAGACCCGATAGCTATCGGGTGGAAAGGAAAAATAAAACCCGGGAAACTGGGTGATATTGCTCCAACTATCTTAACCATGATGGGCATTCCTATTCCCAAAGAAATGACGGGAAATATTTTAATTGATAACTCCTAACTTTATTGCTAATCGTTTAACTATGATAAAAAAGATCCTGCTGTTCTTATTGGCCGCTTTTATTATCATACAATTTTTTCATCCCAAGCCCAATAAGACCAAAGAGGAACAACCCAATTTTATAGGCAAAACGTTTTTTATTCCCGGAGATGTAAAAGCAATTCTCGGCAAGGCCTGCAACGATTGCCATAGCAATAACACCCGGTATCCCTGGTATTCGCATATTCAGCCGGTGGACTGGTGGATGAACGGGCATATTATAAAAGGTAAAAAAGGGTTGAACCTGGATGAATATACCAACAAAAGACTTCGTTACCAGTACCACAAAATGGAAGAACTTATCGACCAGGTAAAAGAAGGCAATATGCCGCTGAACTCTTACACCTGGATACATAAAGACGCCATCCTGTCTCCCGCAGAAAAAAACAGCCTTATAAACTGGGCAAATTCAGTAATGGATACCCTGAAAGCAAAATACCCCCTGGATAGCCTGATAAGAAAAAAATAGTATTACATTTGTCCTCCTATAACCATGCTGAGGACTGCAACCAAACGGATCACTACTTATTTACTGCTTTTACTGGCAGCGTTGCCGCTTGTCTATACCCTGTTCATAGGGATCCCGCAAAAGGTTATTCAGCATAGAATGAAAGAAAAGCTGGAGACACAGTTGTTACACAGCATTACCATAGCAAAAAAAGACGTTCACTGGATAAAAGACCGAAAAGAAATATGGGTGAATGGGCGGATGTTTGATATCAAATCTTCTCATCTCCAAAACGGGGTGTATGTTTTTTCTGGTTTATATGATGAAGAGGAAACTGCCCTGCTGGAGCAAATACAAAAGGACCAGCAAAACAATAGCAGCAATAACAAACAGCTCGTTCAGCTTTTTCAGCTGTTACAGTCGTTTTATAATAACCCCCAGGAAGAAATTGTTTCTCCTGGAAATATCCCCGGGGGTAAATTTATACCTGAAGCATCCCCACTGGCTTCTCAGTTCATTTCAATCTTCACACCTCCGCCGCAGGCGGCCTGATCCTTATTATCACTATATGTGAAAAGCTACAGCCATTCGTGCTGCGACGCTTTATTATTTATTTTAAACCGTAAAATCATGAAACGAATTTTATTATTCGCCGTATGTGCGGCGTTCACCTTACTTGCTAATGCCCAAAAATTAAAAGGAAAAGTAGTTGATAATGCTACCAATAACCCCCTGTCAGGAGCAACCATTTCAGTTGCCGGCAAAAATGTAGCCACCACTGATAAGGATGGGATGTTCTCCGTTGATTGTAAGAACGGAGGAGTTATAACGATTACTTTTATTGGCTATGAAGCACAAAAAAAGACGATCTCCAACTGTGACGAAGAAATAAATGTTTCGTTAGCAGCATCTTCCAATACGCTTGACAATGTAGATATCACGGCTACTTCCAGCCAGAATAAATCTTTATTATCCCAACCGGTATCTATAACCAAACTAACAGCCACCGAATTAAAGAGAGGACAAGGAATTTTTTTAGACGATGTGATCCAAACGAGTGTTCCTGGTGTGATCATGAACAGGAGAACAGTGTCTGGTGGTCAGCAGTTCAATATCCGCGGATATGGCAATGGTTCAAGAGGTACCAGGGGTATCAACAGTAATTTTGACGGGCAGGGTTATAAAGTTTACCTGAACGGGATCCCTGTTACCGATGCCGAGGGTATCACAACTCTTGATGATGTAGATTATGCCTCTATCGGAAATGCAGAAATAGTAAAAGGACCTGCAGGAACTTTATACGGACAAGCTATTGCAGGAGCTATCAATTTTAAGATCACTGCTCCTGAAAAAGGTAAAACAACGATCGGGCAGAATATTATGTTCGGTAATTATGGATTGCAGCGTTTCACTACCCAACTCACAACCGGAGGCGAACGCAGCAGTTTGTTGCTGACCTATGGAAAGCAAAAATCAGATGGCTTTTCTATTCATAATAAATCGCATAAGGATTTTGTGAATTTTGTCGGCGAATTTCAGCCTAATGAAAAGCAATCCGTTACTACCTACGTTGGTTATACAGACAGCTATGATCAAAGATTGGGGGAATTAACTCTTACCCAATACCAGACCAAAGACTATTCAGGGAATCCTGAGTACATAAAAAGAGACGCACACAGTCATGTCAGTACTTTCCGTGCAGGATTAGCACATACCTATACTTTTAGTAAGAATATCGCCAATACTACATCCATTTTCGGAATGGGATTCAGAAGCGATGTAAGTTCTGCAGGCGGATGGACAGATAAGACATCTGTAAACTATGGTTTCCGCACTTCATTTGATACAAAATTCAATTTGGGGAATGGGTCTACATTGAGTGGTATAACCGG
>DATHDV010000035.1:0-17578 GCA_035318845.1 Chitinophagaceae bacterium | reverse complement strand
TAATCTATATCGTCTATTTGAAAGGCAAGATTTGGTCTTACACCCGACGAATCACCGGCTGAAGTAGGAATATACCCGACAGTGCTGGCTCCACGGCCCATTGAATCACAACCACATTTATAACATACATTTTTTAACCAGGTAGATACTTCATAATAAGTGTTTGGACATGCTCCTGTAACATTAAAGGAAAATGCAAGGTCAGTACGATAAGCTGCATTTACCACAAGCATATAACCACATGGATTGGTGGCGCTGATAGCTGCTGCTGTATTACAAGGCAGATTTCCTCTTGCCGTATTGGTTGCACCTGTATGGTCCCCGCTTATATCCCACACTGTATGTACCCGGGCCGCATTTCCTTTGGGTAGTGTTTGGGTTATTGAACCTGCAGCACTGGTGTTATTGGCGATCCCATAAAAATAATCCTGGGGACTACCGGCTCCGAATGTAGCATAGGTATAATTGGTATTGGTTGAAGGAGTCCTGTTTTGAGGGCTGCCGGTAGGACCAGCCGGGTCACCAAAACTTCCATTAAATTCATCTCCTAAGATATTTGTTTGAGTAACTGTGTTGGGACACATTCCAACACTTTCAAACACCATAAGACTGTCTGCCGGAAAATTAATATTACTAGACACTCCTGTCACTGAATCCCTGTATGTAAAAGCGCCACCACCAAAACTTATTTTGGTACCATATCCGGCATTTACAGTTACCCGGTAAGTGGCAATGATTATACAAGTGTTGCTATAAAAAGAAGGTTTAGAACTGCTTCTTAATATTCCTTTAGCCGTTTTAGTAGCGTTTAGTCCCAAATTGATCCGGATAGCAGTATCGGTGCCTGCTCCGCCGGTTGTGTACCAGCCAGCATCTGCATCCCCACTGGCATCCGTGAATGATTTATAAATTTTTCCTTCATTGGTTCTTGTCGCAATAGTAGAAGCAACGAGTGCTAATCCACCTCCGGCTTCCAGGGTATCATAAAATGCCACACTATCTATAGCTCTGTGCTGACTTAAGGAATTTCGGTTTATAACAAGGGTCGCTCTGATTTCCAGTACATCACCGGGGTTAATCGTTCCACCTGCTGTTCCGTCAGTAATGTTTACATAACTCTTGGCATAGTCTATAATAGCACTATTTGTGGGATCTGTAATACAAATATTATAAGTATATGTACCGGCTGCTACCGGGGCAGCCAGGTTCAGTGTTGTAATTCTTACATAATAAGTTGCCCCTACTGTTAAACCTACTCCACCGGGAGTAGTGGCTGCATTCAGCGGTGAAGCAGTACAAGCTCCTGTCAATTGTGTTAACGTACCGCAGACCCCTGAAAATAATTGGATGCGGGGTGTGGCAGTAACAAGGTTGGCACCCACTGAACTTAATGTTATTACCGGGTAAGCGGATTGAGCAACAAAACTATACCAAACATCAGGTGATGCTGCATTACCACAGGCGGGTAAGCCTCCGGTTGCAGTTGCATTTATTAATGTACCTGATATATTTGAGCAGGTTGTTCCGCTGGTAAGTAAAATAGCCCCGGAGCATAGATCATTGGCCGGTGCTACAACATTCCTGGTAACACAAATACTGAAATTAGCTACCGTACCGGTACCGGAAGGGTTCACTCCAAAGTTGGCAATACGAACATAATAAGTTGTACCATTTACCAATCCAGCTTGCGTGATCGTAGTGCCCACAGCGCAACCTACAGAAATAAGTGCACCACAATTGCCTCCGTATATCTGAATTCTTGGAGCCGTAAAGTTTGCACCCAGGTTGCTTAATGTAATAGTATGATTGACAGAGGCAGTTGCAACAAAACTATACCAAACATCATAATAAGTACCAGCCGCAAAACATCCTAATGGAACAGCGGCATTTGCAGTCGCCAGATCCAGGCTACCAGCCGTATTTGAACAAGTAAGATTAGCTGTTAATCCAATGGCACCGGCACATTCATCATTTGCAGGAGGTTGTTGAATACAAATATTAAAATTCCATGCAGTGGTAGTTGAGACAGTTGGATTCGATAATACGTATACACGTACATAATAATATGTGCCGATCGTTAACCCGGCAATTGTTTGCCTTGTGGCAGCGGTCTGGCATCCTAATGATGTTAAAGCTCCACAAGTACCACTCAGCATTTCAATATAAGTGGTAGCAGCTGTAAGGTTACTTCCAAGAGTGCTTAAGGTAACTGTTTGAGTAGCGGAAGTAGCCTGGAACCTGAACCATACATCATAAGTGGTAGTTGAGGTGGCTCCGCCGCAAGCGCCTGCCGGCCCTGCACTGGTTGCATAGCGAAGATTACCTGTAACGCTGTTGCAAGCTGAGGCTGATGTTAATGTTGTGGCCGCACTGCAATTATCATTTGCTGGTGCAGGGGGCGGATGTGTTACACAAATATCAAACCGGTCATTGGCTGAAATAGCAGCGCCAAGATTGGAAATCCGGATATAATAAGTATTGCCAATAGTTAAACCGGTACCGGTCATTGTTGTGGTACCGCAGACCAGGGAAGATAATGAGCCGCAGGTCCCGCTGAATAATTGAACTCTTGGATTTGTAATATTACTTTGAAGGTTACTTATTGTAACCGTATGCGAAGTGTTTGCAGCCGTGAATTGAAACCAAACATCATAGTGTGTGCCAACGGGTGCACATCCCACCGGGATACCGGCACTGGCAGTAGCATTCTTCAAACGATATTGGATATTATTACAGGAAGTGCCTGATGTCAGGGTTATAGCATTGTTACAATTATCATTGGATGGTTGGGCAAAGACAGCTGTTGAAAAAAATAAGCTGAATAAAGAAAATAGAACAATTCTTTTCTTGTAGAGTAAGCGGATAGTATGATTTGGTTTCATGGAATGGACTATTGTGGATTACAAGAACAGTGGTCAGCATACAAAATAAGGGTTTATGTATATGCTCATCAATAGCATTAATGCTCTATTTCGTATAGGAATTTTACTAGTAAAAAATGAGCAGAAACACTTACGAGAATCATCATCCTTATAATATCTTGCATTCGAAATCCAATCTCACGAAAAATCCACTATCATGAAAAAACTACTATCCTGCTTAACCATTCTTTTTATTTCAAATTATTTATTCTCCCAGGCACCAGCTAATGATAATTGTGCCGGAGCAGCAACATTAACTGCCGGTACACCTTTAGCGGGTACAGTTTGGGCAGCAACTGCCACCGGAAGTATCCCTGTTGGCTGTGCCATCGGTAACCCCGATGATGATGTATGGTATAAGTTTACCACACCTGTATCTGCGGGAACTGCCGCTACTCTTTCATTGTCTTTGATCGGTACAGACCTGAATACGACAGGAGCGATCATACAATTGTTCTCAGGTACATGTGCAGGTCTTACTTCAGTAGCCTGCGCCAATGGTGCTATTTCTCCCCTGGCTATTAATTCGCTGGCAAATAATACAACTTATTATGTCCGGGTATATTCATATACAGCCGGTGCACTATCAAGTTCCGGGGCATCTGCATTTACCATAAAATATACATCTTCAATTGCGCCAACAAATGATGAATGTTCAAACGCAATATTAATTCCGTCAAGTACCGTCACTATTAATTCATACGGATGGTTACAGGGCGCTACTACCAGTGCCGACGTTCCTGTTTGTGCCGGTACTTTCAAATATGACGCCTGGTATAAGTTTGTTGCAACCAAAGCCAATCCCACTATAGCACTAAGCAGTCCTGGTGCCAATATAAGTGGCAATGTAAGGCTCCAGCTTCTTTCGGGTAGCTGCGGTTCAATGTCTTCACTTGCCTGCAGCGCCGGTACTTCTATAGTTGCTTCCGGGTTAACTATAGGAACAATCTATTACATCAGGGTTTATTCCAATACGGCCAGTGCTACTACTTTTACTTCTGCTGCCAATTTTAATATAGCAGTAACAGATCCCGGTACTGCGCCTGTAGTGGATTCTACAACTATTCTTTTTAACATGGATACCGTTGCAAAAAATCTGGGCTATCCATGGGAGATTACTTATGGACCAGATGATTCGTTGTGGATCACCGAAGCAAGAGGTTACCGTGTTCTTAGGATCAGTTCTAACCGAACACAGGCGAACTTAAATGTTGCACCTCAACAGGTTTTAAAATTGCCATTGAATAGTAACGGTAACCCGGGTCCGACTTTCGGACGTACAATTGGTACATGGCCGCAAGGAGGCCTGGAAGGATTGGCTATCCACCCTGATTTTAAAACTGATCCAACCAAACAATGGGTTTATATTGCCTATGTGTATTCCGGAACCTGTCCCGGAAGCCCTGCTGCGCCCTGTATTTTCCGCTCAAAGATTATACGCTGTCAATTTTATTATGCTGCTGATGCAGGCAATCCAACAAGCTTACCACACAGGGATACCCTTGTGATCATGGATACAGTTATTTCTAATTTACCCGGTAGTAATGACCATAATTCCGGAAGATTGACCATCAAACCTGTAAAGGATGGCCCGGGTACTCCAACTTATAAATTATTCTATACCATTGGTGATATGGGAGCCGGGCAATTCAATAATACCACTAGAACCAATTATGCACAAACCCTGGATACCTGTGAAGGGAAAATCTTACGATTGAATACTGAACCTGATCTGGATCCTTCGTTTGGTGTTACACATGATTATAATACCTGGAGGGAATGGATACCGAATGATAACCCTTTCACCCATTCATTGTTTCCTACTTTAAGAACACCCATATTCAGTTATGGTCATCGAAATGCACAGGGCGTTGCCTGGGGCAATCCTAACGGGACATGGAATCTTTATGAATCTGAACATGGAGACAGGTCAAGCGACGAAGTAAACATCATCAGTTCGGGTAATAATTATGGTTGGCCAAAAGTAACCGGCATAGCAGATAATAATTATTCAACTACCGATAACCTTACAAACGGATTTACCCAAAACGATATCCTTGCGAATGTATCGGTTTCTGATGAAACGACCTTTTCTAACAACACTACGAATTTTACAAACCCGATATTTGATTTTTTTAACTGGAATCCTGCCAGGATTGAGACTGAAAATTCCGGTAATATTTTTACATGGTCTACCATTGCTCCATCCAGCATAGATTTTTATAGTGGCAATATACCAGGATGGAAAAATTCTCTGTTGGTAACATCGTTGAAATATGGTCTTTACAGATTGCATCTAAATGCCAGTGGTACTTCTATCGACAGCACCGCAACAACGAATGTCTCAGACACAATGCCTTTACTGCATGGATGGAGGATAAGGGATATAGCCATTAACCCGGTTGCCAACAGCGGCCAGTTTTGGGCAGTAACAGACAGTTCCGGATCAACTTCGGGTCCAACCGGGGGATTTGGCGGAGGTAGCCAGGCAACAGCAAATGGTGGAAGGGTACTTCGTCTTACCTTTAAAACATTGATCACTCTCCCTGTTGAATTTATTTCTTTCAACGGGCAATTATTAACTGACCGTACCATTCAATTAAACTGGGAAACATCAACAAGCCAGGATCATGCTTATTTTGACGTGGAGAAATCGCTTACTAATTCTTCTTTTACTCCAATCGGCCGGGTTACGGGAACACCTCCTTATAGCTTAATAGATGTTTCGCCCAATATTGGTGCTAACTATTACCGTATTAAAGAAGTTACGACTAGCGGGAAAACTGTATACAGCCGGATAATCAAAATAGTATATAATAACTCACAGCTTATCCTTACCATTTATCCAAACCCGGTCAGGGAGATAGTTAACCTGAAAGTTTCATCACTTAAAAATGATAATATTAATATCCAGGTTGCAGACATGCAGGGACGGGTAATATATAAATCGACAAAACTTGTATCTGCAGGTATGAATGAAATACCTCTTGATGCCAGGAAATGGTCGCCGCAATTATACTCAGTAAAAATAACCGGCAGCGACAATAAAACACTTGCCGTTGACAAATTTGTAAAGCAATAGGCCCATTAATATCTTCAGCTGGTTCCCAGCGAACATAATGATTACTAAACCCTTTTCTTTCCAGAAAAGGGTTTTTTCATGCAACGGTCTTTCACAAAATACTGTATGGGCATGTGAATAGGCGAACTATTCGAAAGTGTATTATACAGCTATAAACTCTTTACATGCATGAGAACTACCTGACGATAAATAAGAGATTTTGAAGTACCGGATAAAGAAATTCTCCCTAGAAGAAAATGATGACAAATTACCTTGCGGATGGCTTGGTTATTGTATAGGTTTATAATCTAAAATCAAACCTTATGAAAACAAAATCATCTTTTCTGGCAGCTATTATTATCCTCCTGCTTTCAGCATGGACGATGCCTGCCACATCTGAAAAATCCGTTTCAGGTTTATCAGTTACAAAAGAAAAAAAGTTTCCTCCTGAATTTGCATTTTTCAGGACTCACCGCCAGGGCCAGGGAATAACGGCAACCTGGGGTCTCACCGATAACCAGGGTATTTATGGTTTTGCTGTACAGAGAACTTATGAAGACCCCAATGACCCTTATTCACAATGGGAGAATATTTGTTCGATGACCTGTGGTACTGAGCGTTCATTCAAGCACCAGGATCTGAATGTCTCTCCTGGGTTTATCAGCTACCGGGTGATCGCTTATTTTACGTTAGGCGGGTCGTTGATGTCATTCACAGTGACGGAGCATGTCGTCAGCCATTAATATTAATGGCTGTATTTTAAAAATCAATAAAGGGAATAAAAGAAATTATTTATTCTCAGGTTGAGGTGTATGAATATTCCTTATTAATAAAAGGAGGTGCTTATGAAAACAATTATACGATTAATTATTATTCTGCTGTTGATCAGTGCAAAGATTCATTCACAGATCACTTTCCCGGTTATTAAAGCAAGATTTGGAGTAGATGGGGATCTACGGGCCAATTTTTTTAATGGATTGGTTCAGACAGGTAATGACGACTGGTATAACTTTGTTGCTACTGATACCTCCGGAAAATATGTCATTGATACCACGGGGTCAGCAGCTGTTGTAGCCGGTTATCTGGCCGATGTCTCCCCATGGCCCCGCAGAATGCAATCGATGTACCGCACGATGAGCAAACCTCCTTTTTCCATTATTAATAACAGGCTTTGGCTGGATGCGATATGGGTCCGGGATTATCATGGTAATGACACCACGGTTTTCACATCGGGCTCAGATAAAAATGGAATGAGCCCTTTTGACTGGACGGGCGGTATTCAATCCATACCCGACAAAAATGATATCCTGGATATGTTTGTACATATCAGGAGAGCAGGTCCTAATACTACCGATTCATTGTGGTTATTTGGCGGCCTTTCACTTGATAACACAACAGGTAACCGGTATTTCGATTTTGAAATGTACCAGACAGATATTTATTATGACCGGGTTTCCGGTAAATGGTTTGGATATGGACCAGATGCAGGGCATACAAGCTGGCAATTCGATGCTGCAGGGAATATTACAAAACCGGGTGATATTATTTTTTCAGGCGAATACCAAAGTTCAACTCTAACGAATATTGAGGCAAGGATCTGGGTTCAAAAAACCGTTTGGCAATCTACCACACCTCTTGCTTTTAACTGGAGTGGTCAATTTGATGGAGCCAGCGCCAGTGCAACTTATGGTTATGCCAGTATCTTACCGAAAACGGCCGGTGCATTTTATACCGGGTTAGGATCTGCTATTAATACATGGGGAGGACCCTTCCGGGTTGTATTACAAAATAACGCCCTCGTAACTACTTATGCCCGGGATCAGTTCATGGAATTTTCTGTGAACCTGAGTAAATTAGGTCTTGACCCTGTAGGGTTGCTGGGTGGTGATATTTGCGGAACACCTTTTAACCGCATTGTTGTAAAAACAAGGGCCTCCGCATCATTCACTGCAGAGTTAAAAGATTTTGTGGCGCCTACCGATCTGTTTCTTGCTCCAAGGGTGCTGGTAACAACCCAAACACCGATGATCTGTGACAGCGGAAGTATTGCGCAGATCTATGTTAGCAACCCGATCGTAACCTCGGTGTACAATTGGTCAACACCCAATGGTCATATTGTTGGATCGACTACAGGTCCAAGTATTAATGTTGATACACCGGGTCTGTATATCGTAAAGCAATATTTGCAGGCCGGGTGTTCTGAATATGCTTCCGATACGCAAACGATCGGCAGTTTTGGAGACTGCGGAGTACTGGAAAGCAACCTCGTTGATTTCAGGGGAATCCTGCATAATAACCGGGTACGTCTTAACTGGAGAGTATTAGAAAACCAGTTTGTACAATATTTTGATATAGAAAGAAGTTTCGACGGCAGCAACTTTACACTCCTTGCCACTATACAGGCACAGCCTTCACAAAGCGGTGCTGCCAGCTATAGTTATGATGATGATGTGGGATTCCTGACAAATGAAAATGTTTATTACAGGATCAGGATGAAAGATATAAGCAATGAAGATAAACTGAGTAATATCATCGGGATCCCTTTATCAGGCACAGGCAAGAACATTATCTATGTTTATCCCAATCCTGTAAAAGACAATATGCAGGTACAAATATTGTCCATAGCGGATGGAAAGGCGGATATAAACATTTATGATGAAACAGGAAAAAATATCGCCTTCATTCATGCATCCGTGCAGAGGGGCAATAATATGATAAGCCTGACCAACCTGGCGGATAAGCCCGAAGGCGTTTACCAGGTAGTGGTTCGCATGGGTTCAGAATTATTCAACAAAAGAATTTTAGTGATCCGGTAACAAGAGTATAGTTGATAAGAAAAGCCTTCCCGTCGATCGTGGAAGGCTTTTTTTTAAAACATACACCGGGTAAATACAGTTATTTTGCATCCATGATCACCCTGAAAAAATCACTGGGACAGCATTTTTTAAAAGATGAGAATATCTGCCGCAAGATCGTGGCTTCATTGCAGCAGCATTCATTTTCACAATTGCTGGAAGTAGGCCCGGGCGGTGGTGCTCTCACAAAATATTTACTGGGAATAAAAAATATTGATTTCAAAGCAGTGGAACTGGATGGTGAAAAAGTGGATTACCTGCTGAGAACATACCCGGAACTGAAAGGGAAGATCATTCATAAAAGTTTTTTGGGTATTGAAAAACCATTTAACGGAAAGTTTACGGTGGTAGGGAATTTCCCGTATAATATTTCTACACAGATCCTGTTTAAGATCCTGGAATGGAAAGATGATGTTGAATGTATGCTCGGGATGTTTCAAAAAGAAGTGGCCCAACGTATAGCGGCCAAAGAAGGCAGCAAGGTATATGGAGTAACCAGTGTGCTGGTACAGGCTTTTTTCAGCGTGGAATATTTATTTGATGTTAATCCATCCTCCTTTCAGCCGCCGCCAAAAGTAAAAAGCGGCGTATTACGTTTGCTGCCGCAACCAAAAATGCCGGTCATGAAAAGTGAAAAAGATTTTTTTGTTTTGGTGAAAACTGCATTCAACCAGCGAAGGAAAACTTTGCGGAATGCAGTAAAAGACCTGTTTGATGCAGCGATACTGAAGGATGAATTGTTTAATAAAAGAGCAGAACAACTGACAGTGAAGGAGTTTGCTGAGCTGACGTTTCAAATGAATTTAAATTCTCCGCTGCGGCGGAGATAGGGGCAAATGAAAAAAGTAATTATTACCTGCAAGTCTCACCCGTATCTAACAGATACCCTTCTGCAAAGAGGGTATGAGGTCTTACATAACCCTGCTATCACCTACGATGAATTATCCGGCCTTATTGCGGATGCGGAAGGATTAGTAGTGACAACAAGAATTAAAGTGGACAAGGGGCTTATTGATAAAGCCAGCCATTTAAAATGGATCGGCAGGTTAGGCAGTGGTATGGAACTGATCGATGTTGAATATGCACAAAGCAAAGGGATAAAATGTGAAAGCAGTCCCGAAGGAAACCGGGACACCGTGGCAGAACATACACTGGGTTTATTATTGAACCTGATGAACAATATTTCATCATCAAATAGTGAAGTAAAAAAAGGTCTGTGGAGAAGAGATGAAAACCGCGGCATTGAACTGAATGGTAAAACGGTTGGTATCATTGGCTTTGGAAATACAGGAAGCAGTTTTGCAAAATTGCTCAGGCCTTTTAATGTTACGGTAATGGCTTATGATAAATATAAATCCGGGTTTGCACATGATTATGTCAGGGAAGCCAACCTTGAACAGCTATGTAAATATGCCGATGTCATCAGTTTTCATGTGCCATTGACCGATGAAACCTTTCATATGGCTGACGCCGGTTTTTTCAATTCGCTTCAGCAATGCCCCTGGTTTCTTAATACCTCAAGAGGCAAAGTGGTGAACCTGGAACAACTCAATGCAGCCTTGCATGAAAATAAAATTGCCGGGGCCGGGTTGGATGTACTGGAAAATGAAAACCTTGATTCTTATTCGCCTGCAGAAAAAGAAAAACTGGATTTATTGCTCGTAAAACCCAACGTTGTTGTTACTCCGCACATCGCCGGCTACAGTAAGGAAGCGCTTTATAAAATGGCGAAAGTGCTGCTGGAAAAATTGTCCTTAGATTAATAGTTGTTTTTCTGATTTTTTTTTATATTTGTATTACAATAATGCAACGCTTCAGCTACAACTGGGGCGTTGTTATTTTTTTTATTTTATCAAAGGAGGTCAACATGAGTGATATTCAATATGTGACGAAAGAGACGCTGGAACAGATGAAGATCGACCTGCAGCGGATGAAAGCCGTGGATCGCCCTGCGGCCAGCCGGGCTATTGCCGAAGCCAGGGAAAAAGGCGACCTGAAAGAAAATGCCGAATATGATGCGGCCAAAGAAGCACAGGGTCACCTGGAAGCAAAAATTGCTTCATTAGAAGGCTCCATGGCTAATTTCAGGGTGCTGGATGAAAGTAATATCGATACCAGCAAAGTTTCTATTCTTACAAAAGTTACACTGACCAACCTGGTAACAAAAAAACAGGTGACCTATAAGATCGTCAGTGAAAAAGAAGCCGACCTGAAAGCGGGAAAAATTTCTGTTACCTCCCCGATCGGCAAAGGCATTTTGGGAAAAGTAGTTGGGGAAACTGCCGAAGTGCAGGCGCCTGCGGGTGTGCTGAAGTTTAAGATCGAAGAGATCACTGCCTGATGTCTGACGTCTCGAAGAGCGTCTGACATCTATAAATAAAAACTAATAACTAATAGATAATAGTTCTGCCAATTGCAGAACTTTTTTATTGCTGCCAGGAGATTGTAGATTTGTAAAGTGAAATGGCGGTATATTAAATCTGCAATTATCAATCTTAAATCAAAAATATTTGGCGGTATGACCATCTTTTCAAAGATCATAGCAGGAGAAATTCCTTCGTATAAAATTGCGGAGAATGAAAAATTCTTTGCATTCCTCGACATCTTTCCTTTAAGAGAAGGACATGTGCTGGTAGTTCCAAAAACTGAAGTAGATGATCTCTTTGACTTACCGAAGGAATATTTGCAGGAGATGTTATTATTTGCTCAACCCATTGCAAAGGCCATTGAAAAGGCATTTCATTGCAATCGTTGCGGCATTTCAGTAATTGGTTTGGAAGTGCCGCATGCACATTTACATCTTGTTCCTATCAATTCATCCAACGATTTAAACTTTACGCAGGCAAAACCAAAGGCATCGGATGAAAGTTTGAAAAAAGTGCAGGAGAGGATATTGGCGAATTTGTAAAGACAATATGCCAGATCTTATATTAAAGTTTAAATAATTCTACCGGATATGCTTTGAAAAAGCCCCATCCATTATCGTCTTTTACGGTAGTAGTCAATTTTACCTTATAAAAAATCTTCGCCTTTTCAATTAGTTTACTTATATCGTAATGCGGGAGAGTGTAATAGTAATAATTTCTTTTTCCGGCGAAAGTTTCAATGAGAAAGATTAGTCCGACGGGATCCTTATCAAAAAGGCTACACATATGCTCATCGAAACTGGCTAATGATTTATTATAATTCTTTTCCGGCAGGCCATTGGGACTTACTTTGTCTAATAAATGTTCTATTGTAATGAGCTGAGTCAGGTGCTCTTTATATTGCCAAATATTATTGTAATCTGGTTTTCTCAATAATAATGGGAAGCCTTCATATTCTATTTCTGAGGTAGACCAAGTCATATTACAATTATTTTCCTATGCTATTTTTTTACCCTCCCCGGATTCTTCTTAATAAAATCATCCCAGCCCTTTAATCCATTTGCTGATTTGCCGGTTACAGAACTGCTTTGAAAATGATGGCACATCGCTACTGCCAATGCATCCGTAGCATCATAGTGTTTCAGGTTTTCTTTAAAGGATAATAATGTCTGCAGCATTTTCATCACCTGCACTTTGTCGGCATTGCCATTGCCGGTGATGGATTGTTTTACTTTTTTGGGAGAATATTCTGTTACTTCCAGTCCATGCCGCATGGCTGCTGCAATGGCAACACCCTGTGCCCGGCCAAGCTTGAGCATGCTTTGAACGTTCTTTCCAAAAAAGGGAGCTTCAATGGCAAAGTCTGTCGGCTGGTATTTGGTGATAAGTCCGCTTACGGTATTAAAAATGAGTTGCAGTTTTTTATAACTGTCTTTTATTTTCCCGGGTTTTAATACACCAAGTTCCAGTAAAGTAACCTTGTTGTCTTTTACAATGATCAGTCCATATCCCATCACGATCGTACCGGGATCAATACCAAGGATTATTTTAGCAGGCTTTTGCAAACGGCAATGTATTTTTACAGGATGCTGTCTAAAAAGTATTTTCAACACTGAGATACAGAGTAACAGAGAAACACAGAGCCTTTAATTCAGAATAGCCTTCTCTGCGTAACTCAAATTCTCAGTTACTCTGTGTTGAAAATCTTTCCTTTTGAGACAACCACATGTTAATGAAGCTAAACAAAAATAGCAAACTCTTCATCAATTACTTGCTCGGCCCGGCGTTGTTTGTTTGGTTATCCTGGTCCATTTACCGGGAAATAAAACATCAACCCGACCTGGAAAAAACATGGGCCGCAATAAAAAAAGCATTCCAAAGTTCTTTGCTCTGGAACCTCGTGACAGTGATCGCCCTGATGTTTGTTAACTGGTCCATCGAAGCTGTTAAATGGAAAATATCAGTAAAAAGGATACAGGAGGTTAGTTTCTTTAAAGCATTCAGGGCGGTGTTGTCAGGCGTTTCATTTTCTGTAAGCACACCCAATAGGGTAGGCGAGTACCTGGGAAGATTGTTATATATGGATGAGGGAAACCGGTTAAAGACAATTTCCATTACCATTGTCGGAAGTATCAGCCAGCTTATCATCACCATTTTGATGGGATGCATCGGGTTGATAGCGCTTCAGTCAAGGATCGAAGCAGCGAATTTGGTTTCTCCCATCTGGATGGATGTTATTTTATATGGAGTAATTGCAGTGCTGGTAGTTTTAACACTATTTTATTTCCGCCTGTCATGGATAATAAAAGGCGTTGATCGTTTACCAGGAAGCAAGCGCTTTGCATATCTGGTTAGTGCACTGGAAGAATTTGATGCAACTTTGCTCGTAAAGCTGCTGTCATTATCGTTGTTACGCTTCATCATATTTATCGTACAATATTACCTGCTGTTTCGTTTATTTGATGTACAGGTTTTGTGGTGGCAGGGTTTTTGGTCAGTGAGTGTATCATTTTTGGTAATGGCGGTGATCCCAACCTTTGCCATCGCGGAATTGGGATTGAGAGGAAGGATTGGCATATTACTGACAGGTTTGTTCAGTACCAATACAGCGGGAATTATATTTGCAACGGCGGGCATCTGGCTTATCAACCTGATCATCCCGGCCATCGCAGGCAGTTTATTAATTTTGAGTATAAAAAAAATCTATAAAGACAAAAATGAAAAGGCTTAAACTACTTGCTCCGCTGGCTTTGGGATTATTCAGTTTCTCTATCCAAACAAACCCACCCATACAGGATGATTTTTGTGGAATGCATAATGTCTCCTTCAAAGTTGATGAAGAAGTTTCCTTCACGGTGTATTATGCGGTGGCCGGGATCTATGTCAATGCGGGCAATGCTGTTTTCACCAGTAAATTAGAAACCATCAATAACAGGCCGGTGTACCATATAACCGGCGAGGGAAAAACAAACCCTTCGTACGACTGGATCTACAGGGTGAGGGATAAATATGAAACTTATATTGATACGGCTACCATGCAGCCGTTAAAATTCATCCGCAATGTGAATGAAGGCGGGTATAAAAAATACCAGAACATTACTTTTAATAAAACCGCCAACACGGCTATTGCTACAGACGGTGTCTTTAAAGTGCCTGCCTGTGTGCAGGATGTGGTCAGTTCCATGTACTATGCCCGCAATGTTGATTTTTCCCAGTTGCGCCCGGACGACAGAATCCCCTTTTCTTTATTTCTCGATAACGAAGTGTATAATATGTATATCCGTTTTGTCGGGAGAGAAGAAATAAAAACCAAGTACGGGAAATTCCATGCGCTGAAAATAAAACCCCTGTTACTGAAAGGACAGATATTCGAAGGCGGTGAAAATATGACTGTATGGGTAACAGACGACATGAATCATATCCCGGTTAGAATTGAAAGTCCGCTGGTGGTTGGTAAAGTAAAGATCGATATGATGAGTTATGCTAATCTCCGTAACCCGGTAACTTCTCTTATTAAAAAGAAATAATATTTTTTTGTTATCAGCGAAGGGCTTGCCCGTAAGCTATTGGGGAATTTTGGAATTGGGAAATTGGGAAATTTTCATATGAATGAACTCTCTTGATAGGGCTGTAACTTTTCTATAATATAATTTGCTTCTTTAAAGCAATTTCGAAATTTCCCAATTACACTTTTCCCAATTCCCTATATCTCCTCCAGGCGAAAAAACTCCTTTGGTCTTATTCCTCTTTCTGTTTGCTGCAGGTTGCAGCATTCATGCACCGGGTCATGCTCAAAGAAAAGAATGTAATCGTTTTCAACAGCTTCTTTCAGGAATGATTTCTTTTCATTCAATGTGGTAAGCGGGAACATGTCATAAGCCATCACATAAGGTAAGGGAATATGTCCCTGTGAAGGAAGAAGGTCAGCCATATAAACAATGGTCTTGTCTTTGTACTTTATTTGTGGCAGCATCATGGCCTGGGTGTGACCATTTACAAAACGAATTGAAATATTATCAGTAAAAGCGGTTTCACCTAATTTGCCATTTGAGCTGCCTGTTACATCAACGAATTGAAGCCGCCCGCTTTCTTCAATGGGTAAAATATTTTCTTTCAGGAAAGAAGCTTTCTCCCTGTCATTAGGATTTACCGCCCAGTCCCAATGTTCTTTATTGCTCCAGTAAGTTGCATTCTTAAAGGTTGGAACTAATTTATCTCCGTCTCTTTTTATAGAACCGCCGCAATGATCAAAATGAAGATGCGTGAGAAAAGCATCCGTAATATCATCGGGGTTAAAACCATATTTCGCCAATGATTTCACCAGCGTATCATCACCATGCAGATAATAATGGCTGAAAAATTTTGCATCCTGTTTATCACCATTACCGTTGTCAATTAAGATCAGCCGGTTACCATCTTCGATCAGTAAACAACGAAGCGCCCAGGAACATAAATTGTTTTCATCGGCAGGATTTATTTTATTCCACATGCTTTTGGGAACTACGCCAAACATGGCACCCCCATCCAATTTAAAATAACCGGTATTGATAGAATAAAGTTTCATAATGACAATGTTTTCTTTTGTGCAGCTTTTGCATAAAAAAGTAAAACCAGGCCAATGATAAAATAAACCATCAGGGCCAATACAGAAGACCGTTGCGAACCGGTGAGCTCATTGATAAAACCAAAACTGAACATGCCAATTACTATGGCAATTTTTTCGGTGACATCATAGAAACTGAAAAAAGATGCAGTGTCCCTGGTCTCCGGCATCAGCTTGGCGTAAGTGGAACGGCTGAGCGACTGTATTCCTCCCATAACAAAACCAACAGCAGTAGCCAATGCATAGAATTCATAGATCCCTTTTTTAGGGAGCAGGTAGCCTGCGATGCAAATGCCAACCCAGAACAGCACACAAAGCATCAATGCTTTCAGGTTACCGATCCTCGCGGATAATTTTGAAATAGCGAAAGCTCCCGGGATCGCAATGAGCTGTATGATCAGTATGGCAATGATCAGGTTCTCTGTGGGCAATTGCAATTCACTTTTACCATATAAAGTAGCAGCCAACATCACCGTTTGCACCCCCATATTAAAAAAGAAAAAAGCCAGAAGGTATCTTTTCAAAACGGGAAGATGAATAAGCTGGTTAAAAACTTTTTTCAATTCACGATAGCCATTGGTAAAAATATTTTTTTGCTCACCGCTGCCTGCCGGTATGGAACGGGGCAAACGACTCAATGAAAATTGACCGAATCCCCACCACCAGATGCCTACGAGTAAAAAACAAATACGATACTGAAAGGTCCCTTCTTTTGCAATGCCCAATAGTTCCGGCTTCATGACAAATACAAAACAAATGACCTGCAGTATCACACTTCCGACATAACCAAAAGCAAAACCTTTAGCACTCACCCGGTCCCTGTCTTCCGGTGCAGCGATCTCCGGGAGAAAAGAATTGTAATAAACCAGGCTTGCCCAAAAACCTACGCAGGCAATGATCATGGTAAGGATACCGATCTCTAAAGTGTTTTTGGTGAAAAAGAACATGGAGGCGCAGGCTAAACTTCCCATGGTCAAAAAGAAATTCATGAATTTCTTCTTATTACCCCTGAAGTCCGCAATGGAAGAAAGTAATGGAGACATGATCGCCACGATCAGCATGGCGAAGGCCAATGCATAATTATAGAGTGAGGTGTTCACAAAATCCCTTCCCAGGAAATGAACCGTGTCGGCGGTTGTTGATTCATTCCCGTCACCGGTAACGGCTTCGAAATAGGCGGGGAAAATGGTGGAAGTGATGACAAGGTTATACACCGAATTGGCCCAGTCATACATTGCCCAGCCATTCACAACTTTTTTAGATGCCGTTTGCATAACTACCGGTTAATGCATAAAAATAGGAAAACTGTTTCCATTAATAATATAAAAAAGCGGCCCGGGGGTTCCCGCGACCGCTTTTTTAAAACAGGGAATATTTTAATAGTCCCAGGATTTAATCGTATTCATTTGTTCATCGGAAACAATAAAAGAATAAGAGACATTGGCAAATACATTATCCTTTATTTCTTTTGATACTTTTTCAACTGCTTCCAGGTAAGCCGGATCAGTTCTTGCAGATTCGATCATCGGGAACCTGAGTACATAGCGGCCTCCTTCTTTTGTCATATAGATCTCTGCGGTTCCCCCGGAGAAAGCCCCGTTCTTTACAATATAATCAGCGATCGTTTTTGCTTCTTCGTCGGAGATGTCTTTCCAGTAAAAATCCACATCGCCGGCTTTATCATGATCAAAATCAGCCCTGGTTAAAGTAGGCCCTTCCTTTTCCGGTTCTATTACTTCCGCTTTTTTAAAAGCGAGAGTACGTATTGGCTT
>DATHDV010000034.1:0-11190 GCA_035318845.1 Chitinophagaceae bacterium | reverse complement strand
CCCTTTGCCAATCGCTGAGATGTTGGGTGATCTCTTTTCTTTTATCGAGTATACCCTGCTCTAATTTTTGAATGGTATCGCTGAGGTCCAGTTTGGTTTTTTCCTGGCGATGCTTCATACTGGCAATTTCATCAATCAGGTCTTTGATGGGCTTTTCAAAATCGAGAAATTGTCTGTTGGCATCGATTGGCATAGGAAGTATTTGCCCTGGAGTTTTGAAACTCCAGGAATCGCTAAATTAAGGATTAAATAATAATGGTTGGTTTGAGCGGGATGGGTTGATATTCAGTGGATAAAACAAAGCCCCGCCCCGATTAATCGGGGCGGGGCTTCCTGCGGACCGGACGGGACTCGAACCCGCGACCTCCGCCGTGACAGGGCGGCATTCTAACCAACTGAACTACCGATCCAACGATTTGTTTTTCAGGACGGCAAAGATAGCCCCGTAGTCTTTTTTAGCCAAATGTTTTTAGAATACAAAAGAGTGATATAGTATTTAAGCATAGTAACTTTATCATATGTCGAATAAAGAGACCCCCAATAAAGAAGTTGCTTTTAAAAGAAATTGAATCTCTCAGGCAATTATTATCTTATGTACTGGTTCAAGCAATAAACTATGGATGCCAAATTTCTAGACGAAGTACTAAAGTTGATCAAGGCTCAAAGGGTATCCTTTGAAGATGAAATCATATGGAACTATAGCAAAGACAGAGATGAACAAATAAAGTTTGAAGACGCATTAAAGTATCTCCAAAATCATGGCTCAGTTAAAAGGCTGGAATGGGGATCTAAACAATATAAATTGGAAATCACGCCAGAAGGAAAGAAATTCATGAATGAGGGAGGCTTTCAGGCAGAGCTCGAATACAAAAACAATACATTGAAATATGCCAGGGAGTCTAAGAGTTATGCCCGGAAGGCCTATATAGTTGCTATTATTAGTATCATTGTTTCTGTACTACTCTTCATTGTTTCAAAACTTTAACCATAAAAATGATAGAGTCCGGGAAAAATTTTGACAATATTGTTGAGAAGCTAACAGTACTTCGCCGAGAGATAGAAGTAAAATCAAATCTAGGGCTTCTTGATATTAATAAACACTGTGAGAATTTTATAAAAAGACTTTTAAACCTGACATATAATTATAATCTTGAAAATTTGAACAAAGCAGTAGCAAATTTCCCTGGATTAGATATTGGAGACAAAGGTAAAGGCATAGCATATCAAATTACAGCAACAAGGAAATCGGACAAGGTTGATGACACTCTTACCACTTGTTTAAGATACGGGCATTATAAAACGTTTCCAGGCATCAATGTCTTTATTCTAACTTCAAAACAAGGCTCCTATACAATCAAAACAATTACTGACCCGCATTTTACATTTGACCCGCAAAAGAATATTGTTGATTTTGATGGTCTCATTAAAGATATTCAACACGTTGATTTAGATAAACTAAAGTCAATCAGCGATTATATCAATTCCGAACTTCCATACACTATTGCTGCTCTTAATGAGGCTCCCGAAAAAGAAATAGAAAAAGAGAGCAAAATTCTAACCCCAGAAATGGTGTTGCAGAAAACAGGCATGACAACTTACTGCCACTGGAAGTCCAAAATTTCAATATTAGATCAGAGTCTTTCAGTTCCGGAAATACACACAAAACTAAACCAGTTTCTAACACCGGTTGCGAAGAGGGTAACTCACTTACCTATATTAAATCCGACGTTGATGAGAAACTCAGGTACAAGTGAAATATTATATGCTCAGGACACTATCCCATCGGGAGTTAGGAATATGTTTAGCGGACATTCTTTGTCAATTAAACCGTCTGCAATCACTTTGGAATACACCGACTATTCCGATCATGAGCTACTTACCAATTTATTAAAAGAAATGGTTGGACTGTTAACCATAATTTTATTTTTTAGCGCACATTCAAAAACAGCTTCTTTTAAAATATTGATTGAAATAAAGTATGAGACTAACACCGATCTAATCTTTCATTCCGACAGGTCATTAATAAAAGATACTCCGATATATAATACTTATAAGCTAGATAACAGGAATTTTAAGTTTACTGATACTTTAAGTGATGTGCTTACGCCAACAATAGCTAATCTGTTCCAAAATATTCTGTATGGGTTTATTGCGAAAGGTCCCGGCTTTCTAATGGATCCTTTTGTTTCAAAAGATCCTTTCTTAACTATTGATATTACTCCAACCGAATTCGTAATTGAAAACATTAAGAAGTCACTCCTTACCTGACGTTATGAAACCGCCAGTTATGAACCCCATGGAAGAATTTATAGCCGATAAACCCAAATCAAAAAAGCACCATTATATCCCCATTTTCTACCTGAAAGGCTTCACCGATGATAATGACCAGTTTTATGTCTACGATAAGAAGCTGGATAAAATTTGGCAATCAAGTCCAGACAATTCATTTTTCGAAAAGCATAGAAATACCGCTGCAGACAAAAATGTAATCACAGACGAAATCATAAAAACAGATTTCCCCGAATATCTATTATCCGTGCACGATGCTAAAGCAGCTCCCGCAATCGATGCAATTAGAAAGTCAACTAAAGATGATCAAGATGTCCTTACAATTGAGCGGCTTTACCAAATTCGTCATTTCATTTTTTCTCTTTTTTGGAGATCTCCCGCAAACGATGAATTTAGAAACGACTTTATTAAAAAGAATTCCTTCCGTTCTATGGGCCTTAGATATGTTGACAAGGCAACCGGAATGCCTAACCTAGAAGCAGAAGATATGATGTTCTCCAGTGATCTATTTCGCAAGATGTATCCATGGATATTACCTCTAATTACTTTTGAAAATAGCGGTGACTTCAAAAACAATTTTAGTGATTGGAAATTATTGTACCACAAAGACCCGGTTCATTTAGTGACAGACAACCCCATTATACATCCGCCTATTAAAGATTTTTCCTGCTTGCATAGAAATGTAATATTTCATATCTCAAGCACAAGAACAATAGTTTCCACAGATAAGATCATTCCCCATATCCTGCCGTCTGTATTCAGTCTACGGATTGACCTGCTATTATTTATCCGAGCGCATCGTTTCGTTGCAAGCGCCAACCGTTTTTATTTGGAATGGATTATCAATCACACAAAAAAGTTTATCGACGAACCTGGCTGGGAAAGTTCGTTGCCCGATAAGATATTTGGCGCCTTTTATTAAATTGAGAAATACGGCTATTTACTATGCATAGCAAGTTTTAAACGATTTCATGAAAAATAGGTAATTAAAATGGGAGATCACTCTCCGTTTGAAAGAAACTATCATCCGCCCCTAAGAATGTACTTAACTGTTTTAATTTTTCAAGTAATTCATCGAAGGTAAGTATGACGATATTCTTAGAGTTACCCCGGAAAAGTTCAAATGATTTTTTTTCGCTAGTAATTTTGCTTGATCTACCAACTACTAAAACCCCAACCACTGAATAGGTTTCGATATCATATATTCTACTTTCTTCCTTCAACCCAGCAATATTCTTTTGAAACTTGTGAATTTGATCAAGTAGCTGATTAACGGCCCCTGACAATTCTGTAGACGGGGCATACACATCTTTGCGATAAGTTGCTGATCCAAGAAGCTTAGCCGCTGGCCTTTTAATTTCTATAATGGCAGCGTTATTACTTATACTATTCTTGACTAAAAAATCTGCCATTTTATCCCCACCACCCCAGATTTTTCGACCTCCAACATAAGCGTTACCGCGAACTTTAATGATTGGAACGCCAAAGGCCATGTTCAATATAAAGGGGTTTTCCTCAAACAGTTGTTGCCATTGAAACTCCTCGAGGTCTTGCTCGATCATCTCACTAAATTTCTTTATCAGCTCGTTAAGGGTAACAAGGTCAATATCTTTACGTAACTTAACAAGCTTGCTTGGTTGTTCCTTTAACATTCTTTTGCTATTAGCCGCTACAATTTCTACCGCTTCACTTTGTTTTTGACGGCTTGCTTCGTTTAATGGTACAAGAACATTCTTTGAAATATTTTCATTAATATTAGTCTTCTCCAGGTTAACGGTGTGTCCCGAAGATTGACTTATTAATTCAAGTAAGGTCTCAGCAACGATAGCTCGCTTAGTCGACAACACTACTTTGCTTGCCCTCGCGACTATTTTATCGATTGCCTTTTGAAGCGTCCTTAAGTCCCGCTCATTGATGACCATGGTCTCAGCTTCCTTCTTATAAGATGCTGGCTCAAGTTTCACGATATAAAGGTGCTTAACTCCTAGCGTTCCTAAAAAGGATGCTATTTGACTATATTTCTTTAGAAATCCCAGCCCATAGTTATAGTTTTCTATGAATACATCTGGAAGGTTTGCAAGAATGTCTTCGACATCTGTAACCTCCAGGTCGTTTGGGTTAAAATTTTGGATTTCGACGGTAATTGCTACCAGGCCAAAATATTTAGGATGCATACTATATAATCCCCGACCCTTGAATGGGAAAAAAGTAAAGGATGTCTTTTCCAAGTTTACTTGGGCAATGAGCTTTTTGAATTCTTTTGTATTGTCATGTCCACGAGGAAGTCCGTCAGGGGAAGGTGTAAATAATACATTGTAGCTTTTATCGCCTTTTTCTATTTCGATACTTCCGCTTTCATCTAGTGTGTATTCATAATTTGGTCTTGCCATAATTCTGTTATTAATTGTATCCTACCAATATATAGTTACAGCCGTCGTTTTCCCCTTTTAACTTCTTTGACAGAGCCTTTCTTTTTCGGTTTTGGACCTCCTTTATCATAGAATTTATCAATTTCTTTGGTGTATCCATTTAAACCTACATGTGTAGCACCTTTAAATGAGGCGCGAATCTTAAGGTTATTGTCGAAATATAATCCCAATAATTGCATCTCGTCCACTGATGAAAGACGAGAATCTCTGTAAAGCTCTATTCTACGATCCAAGTAATCCATGAACATTTCCTCAGAATCCATCAGGTCAGTAAATGGGATGAGGTCGAAAATATGTACTGCCCATGCAAAATCAGCATCCTCATCGATAACACCGAATTGTCTAAGCTTGGAAAGCGAAGCCATCAGCCCACCTACATAGGAGAAGCTAACCGATATTCGATAAACTTTTTCTTTGTTTAGAACTGGGATGTCCTGACCTCTGACATCTTTAAAAACAGGTCTCTTTTCATGCATTATAAAGCGGTGTGCACGATAACTCTGGCAGATAGCATCGCCGATAATGCCGGATAAATCTGTCTTTAAGCTGGAAAGGGCCCCTCTTTTGGCTTCGTCACTGATCAGGCCTGCTTTAACCTCAATCAGATAGGTCGCTGCATTACCAGTTCCCAGAATGTCCAGTTCGTATTTACCATCGGTTGCTTTGGCACATTTCATATCGAGGTCATTCTCATGATAAGTATACGTCACACCCTTGTTGAACGAAACCCCCGGTAGCATTTTTTGAAACAGTGCCAGAACTTTGGATTCAATAAATTCATCCTTTGCGATCAGAATCCTGTTCCCCAAAAAAGAATGTTGATAATATTTTGGATCGGCTTGCTGAATAAGTGATTGAGCTATTTTGAAATAATTCCTTGCGCCTATATTCATAGAAAAAAGGTAGTGGTGACCTTCCTCGTCTTCAACGATTGGCTTAGTATATATCAAACTTTTATTCAGCACTTCATATTCAAACTTGGTAGGAATGAAAGGAGTGTTTTGGCCGAATTTTAATGCTATTGACCTGACCACTTTCTCCTGAACTGGATTGAAATATTGTATTTGAAACAACTTTGCGGAAGTATTAATAGCCCTGATGGGGTAAAACCCAAATTGTCTGTCTTTAATCATCATCTCGGGAATATCCTTTGCCATTTCATCTAGGTAGCCGCTGGTTTCCCAACTTTCCTGGGTAACCTTATCCCTATTTTCAGTTATCCACTTCGCCACACGATATTGATGCCTCGGGTGGGCTTTTCCATCTGGGAAAATGATCCGGTAACTAAACATCTCTTCGAGCTTCTCAAAAGTTTCAGGAATATCCTTTGAGGAAAACCCATAGTGCTTTTGGAAAATAGCATCATGCGGCGTAAACATTTCTAGATACAACTGTTTAATGTGGCTCATATATCCCTCACCACGGATAAATAAAGCATCTGCAATCATATCATGGCGAAGTTCATGTTCGATATCCGAATACTTTCCAGTGGCACGCTCGACAGCAAAATAAGCTTCAAAGTATCTGCGAATTTTATTAAGCAGTTCAACAATTTTATGGAGGTCATCAATTTCAGGCGCTACTCCATTATTCTTATTGTCGGTTACAAGCGCAATACTTAGAAGATATTCCATCGCTGTTTCGGAAAGCCCGTCATCTTCCTGGTTATACATCTTTTCATAGCAATAGCTACCAATGCTACCCAAAACAAGTAGCTTATCATACTTATTAATTAATCCCACAAGTTCATCAATTAGCTGGCGGATCTCCGCATATGCTTTAGGTCGGTTATCCCTAAGCTGTTGCATGTACTGCTGGTGTTGCTCTTCAGTCATTTTGTTTCTGAAGAAAATATCTTTGCCTTTGCGCACAATTTCGCCCCAACCATGATCAATCTTCTCAACCTTGATTTTTGGTCTTTTGGTTTTAGGCTTTTTTCTATGACGGCTTCTTGGCATGACCTGCAAAGGTCCATAACATAAACCAATTGTGGAGGAATTTAGATAGTTGGCAATCATTAAGATATGCGGACCATACAGAAACCGTTCCGTCCACAGAAGCCTTGTCATTATGACGAGGCTTTTTTATTTGCCATATCCACCAACCGCTTATCATTATTAATGTATACTTCTTTTGATTTTTTGATAAATTGTATCAAATGAAATACCTGACAAAAGGGAAATACCTGGGCAGTACTAATGATAAGCTTGAACTCGAAGGGAACCTTATGATGATCACTTCTTACTGGAACTGCCCCGATTCAGACTGGCATTACCACGAAAATTCCTTTTTTACTTTTGTGCTGAACGGAGGTTGCCAGGAGATCCGAAAAGGACACACGCATGAAACCAGGCCCGGCGATCTTTTATACTTTGAAAAAGGAATTATTCATAAGAACAGCAACTACACGGAATATTCAAGGAATTTTAACCTGGAGCTGAGTGATAAATGGTTGACCGATTACGATATTCAATTCCAAACAGGTCCCGCAGATTTCGCATTAAGAAAGTGCGATTTCAAGTTCCTGTTTATCCGGCTTCATGATGAATTCCTGAACCAGGACTCTGCCTCAGCAGTTTCGATGAATAATATCCTGCTCCAGATCATGGGAAACAAGATCCATGAGATCAGCAGCGGTACACCCTCCTGGGTGCCAAAGATCAAAGAATTCCTGTACGACAACTGGGCTGCGAATTTTTCCCTGAAAGAACTGGCTGCCGTTCTTGACGTTCACCCGGTTACGATCTCCAAAAATTTTACCCGCTATTTTGGATGCACGCTGGGAGAATTCATTCGTAAGTACAGGATTGAAAAAGCGCTATACATGATCCGAACAACTCATTTACATCTCACCGACATCGCATTTACCTGTGGATTCGCTGATCAAAGTCATTTTATCAGGACATTCAAAAAATATACAGGTACGCTCCCGCTTCATTACCGGAAAATATAGGCAGGATAGTTCATAGTTCATGGTTCATGGCCCCTCACTGTGTTTGTAGTGTCTTCCTGTTTTCTGACACTGCTATGAACTATGAACCATCAACCCAAACCACAGGCTAACCTGGTTCTATTTTTTTTCAAATTCCTTTAATTATTTGCAGCGTATTCCTTACTGTTTAATCATTAAAGCAATTCTATGCGAATTATTGTAGCCTTATTAAGTTGTTTCTGCCTGACAAACCTGTCAGGACAAACGAATAAGAATTTTCAGCCCTTCCCGGGTGATTCCGCAGAAATGTACAAGTTTGATCTTTACAAGAATTATTTTATCAATGATGAGGTTGAATATAAACAAAGGACTGAGTTGATAACGGGTTTTCAGAATTTGGCGAAGAAATTCGATGAAAAGACGAAAACCGGAGAAAAAAATTTTTATCCTCTTATTTATGAATACGACTCTCTGGGTAGAAAAATAGGGAAGCATAGTGCTTACCTGGGCATGTTTGCTTATATAGATCTGTCCAACCCGGTTTACTATATGAAAATGGATACGTTTAATCAACAACTTTCACCAATACTGAATCGGATCAACGAGACTATCACCGCTCTCCCATCATCATCCATAACAAAAGAGAAACAAAGCCAGCCGGGTCCTGATTATCATTTTTTTTATACCCAGTTAAAGGAAGCCCCTTTAAATAAATTACCTGAAAACGAAAGACGCATCATCAATGACATTACTCCAAACCTGATCAACTGGCAAGCAAGATTATTTCAAACTACCATACGGTCAACGGAATTAAAACCGGTAAAAACCGGGGACAGGGTATATAACTTACCGTCAAACCTTAGCGAAGTTTTTAATCACCCCGACAGGGAAGTTCGAAAACAAGGTTATTTAAATAACCTGGAAGGCATGATGTCCCGAAGAGACATATTTGCGATGCTTTTACTGGAAACAGTGAGAAACCGGAACCAGGTGGCCAGGCTGATGGGGTTCAACGATTTTCCTGAACAATATTATTCTCAACGTTTTTTGACAAAAGAAAATGTACGTAAACTACTGAAAACTCTCGCTGATAGTGCATATATCAATAAGCGATATGAAAATGCTGAATTTGAAAAACTAAAAAAGTCGGGTGGCATCGATAGTGTTTTTGCCTGGGACCGGTTTATGCCCGATCCGAAAGCTCCTACACCCCGATTCACAATTGGTGAAGCTTCAAAAATAATTTTAGAAGCTACCAAACCATTAGGTAATGAATATTATATAGAAATGGCAAAGTTGTTAGATCCGCAAAATGGAAGACTCGATATGGTGAACCGTCCCAACCGGATTCAACGCCCGGGATTCTCTACCGGTTCTGTTGGTTATAACAGCGTTTTTTTCCAGGGTAATTATGAAGGCTATATCGGCGATCTTATCATTTTTGGACATGAAGCTGGTCATGCAGTTCAAAACATGTTAATGGATAAAAATGGAGTCAGCTCATTTTATGCTTTAGGCCCCGGTTATTTTACTGAATCATTTGCCGGCTTCAATGAATTGCTGATCACTGATTATCTCTATCAACATGCGAATACAATTGAATACAAAAGATATTACCTGTCCCGTTTCCTGAACCAGGCCATGGAACTTTTCGGAAATGCCATGGATGCCACTTATGAGCAGACCTTATATGATAGTGTGCCTGCAGGAAAGATCAGCAATGCAGACCAGCTGGAACTACAAATGCAGAAGACAGGCCTTCAATTCTCGAACTGGTATCAACCGTATATAAAATTTGAAATGCAATGGATAAACAAACTGCAGTTTATATCGAATCCCATGTACAGGTTGAATTATGTTTATGCAAAGCTGCTGGCACTTTATTATTTCAGTTTGTATCAGCAAAACGGTCAATCATTTATTCAAAAATATAACGGGTTATTAAAAAACGGTTATGATAGTGAACCGGATAAGATCCTGAAACAATTTTTGAATATCAGCATCACTGATAAAAAACTGGTCGATCTTTCGCTGGGATTGATCAATAAAAAAATAGATGAGTATGAGGCGTTACAGTGAATAGTGAATGGTGAATAGTGAATGGCCCCCGCTATTCAAAGAGGCCTATAAATATTTTAGACTCCAGGCATTCACTATTGACTATTGACTATTGACTATTCACCATTGACCACCACAAATCCGTACATTTGATACAAACAAATCCGCCATGCATCTCCGCCTGTTTTCAAAATTTCTTGCCGGTTTAATATTATTGGTATTGCCCTTCGCTTGCAGTCGTGATAATAAGGATGATGAACAGCCCGCTGCTGCCAACCCTTACCTGTATATTACCAACGACCTGCCGGCGACTTCTTTATCACAGGCCCGCATCTGGTTTGCCGGTGCAGGTGCTGGTACTAAAATTGTTTTTGGCGGTGGCCGGGAAACCGGAACCAACCTGGCCGTGGTTGATATATATGATGTAACTACAGGTGTATGGACAACTGCTTCACTTAGTCAGCCGCGGTGCTTACTGGCTGCTGCTGCCGCCGGTAATATAATCGTATTTGCAGGTGGCTATATATCCGGAACACAAAGTTCCAACGTGGTAGATATTTACAATGTCGCAACCAATACCTGGTCCACATCTGTTTTGCCGGGAGGACCGCGGCATGGACTTGCTGCTACCTCACTGGGTAATAAAATATTTTTTGCAGGCGGGTTGAATAACGGAGCATCCAGCTTCAGCAATGCGGTCGATATTTATGATGTTACTACCGGTGTCTGGTCCAGCACATCATTAAGTATAGCCCGGAGCGATCTCGCTGCAGGTGCCGCAGGTAATAAAGTAATCTTTGCGGGAGGAGATAATTCAGGCGGGCTTTCTTCACGCATAGATATCTATGACGTCAGTACCAATACATGGATAACAGGAACATTAAGCCAGGCCCGTTATGGTCTCTCGGGTGCCGGTGCCGGTAATAAGGTCGTTTTTGCCGGTGGTGTCAGCACCAGCGGTATATCGGATGCGGTGGAAATTTATAATGCCAGCAACAATACATGGAGCACTACCCAACTTCAATATAAAAGAAAAGGTATGGCAGTTGCAGCAAGCGCCAATAAGATCGTATTTGGTGGTGGTAACGGACCCGGCACTGAATATGCATCCATGGAGATCTATGATATTGCAGCAAACACATGGAGCCCAATGACCGGGTTGTCCAATCCACGCACCGATCTTGCTGCCGCTACTGCCGGCGACAGAATGATTTTTGCCGGGGGACAAAGTGTATCTGGCTTATTTGCAACTGCCAACCTGCTGAGATTGTACCGGTAGCGAAACGTGAGACGTCAAACGTCAATCATGAGTAATAAATCATGAAGTACCATTCACGTTTGACGTTTGACGTCTGATACAAATCTGAATTCCTGAAGCGCCTGGGGATCTAAAGAAGGAACGCAGCAATAATCACCTTATTATACACTCACAACACTTCAGCATTTCCCATATAACTCATGAAGATAGGCACTATGATCAGT
>DATHDV010000033.1:0-17594 GCA_035318845.1 Chitinophagaceae bacterium | reverse complement strand
TTCTGTTCTTAGGGTTGAGAGGGCAGGCCAAAACAAGAATGGCCCGGCAGATGACCGAACTGCTGGATGAATATATTCCCTGCGTAGCCGGCAGTGAGATCAACGATGACCCTATCAACCCTGTTTCAAAATTTGCGCAGGAAGAAATTGCCACGCATGGAGATGAAACTCCTATTCACTGGATACATAGAAGCGAAAGATATGGTGAGAAACTGGCGACGCCGGATGTAAGCGTTGCGGACCTGATCGGCGATGTTGATCCCATCAAAGCAGCTAATTTAAAATTAAGTTTTGCTGATGAAAGAGTGATCCACTATGGCATTATTCCAAGAAGCAACCGGGGGATATTTGTCATTAATGAATTGCCCGACCTGCAGGCAAGGATACAGGTTGCTTTGTTCAACATACTGGAAGAAGGTGATGTGCAGATCCGCGGTTTCAAATTGCGATTGATCCTTGACATCCTCTTTGTATTTACTGCCAACCCGGAAGATTATACCAACCGGGGTTCTATCGTTACTCCATTAAAAGACAGGATAGAAAGCCAGATACTGACACATTATCCCAAATCACTGGAACAGGCACTGGAAATAACTGAACAGGAATCTGAACTGGCGGATGAACAAAAAGAAAAAGTAAAAGTGAGCGACCTGGTCAAACGATTAATTGAGCAAGTGTCATTTGAAGCAAGAAGCAGTGAACTGGTCGATAAAAAAAGCGGCGTCAGCGCCAGGCTCACCATTTCTGCATTTGAAAATGCCGTCAGCGCTGCGGAAAGAAGGGCGATCATCAACAATGAAAAACAAACACAGGTATGGATGAATGACCTGGTAGGCATCATTCCTTCTATTACCGGTAAAGTGGAACTGGTATATGAAGGCGAACAGGAAGGTCCTTACCAGGTGGCAATGAACTTAGTTGATAAAGCCATCCGTACCCAGTTTGTACAATATTTCCCCAACCCGGATGCATTGAAGAAAAGAGTGAGACCGAAAGCAGAAGGAGAAGCGAAGGAAGAAAATCCATACCGGGCCATTACAAGCTGGTTTGACAAGGGAAATAATATCAATCTTTCATTCAACACTTCAGATAAAGACAAGATATTACTCTTATACAAAGTAGATGGTTTGCATTCGCTGGTAAAAAAATATTTCCCAAAAGCAAATGAAGAACAGTCTGCCCTGCTGATGGAATTTGTTTTGCACGGGCTGGCTTCTTATTCTTTGATCAGTAAAAAAATATTTGAAAACAAGATCGAGTTCAAAGACCTGGTGGGGAGTATGATGAGCTTTGGGGAAAAGGATTTTGAGTTTGATGAGGAAGCTTGATTGAATTGGGATCCCGACTTGTCGGGACCAAAATCATATTACATTCACTTCTCTTTCCAATGTAATTCCAAATTTTTCTTTTACACTTTGCAAGATCTCTTCACTGAGGTCATAGATCTCTTTGCCTTTTGCATTCCCGTAATTAACCAGCACCAGCGCCTGTTTCGCATGACAACCCGCATCGCCTTTCCGGTAACCTTTCCAACTTGTTCCGTCCCGATAGCCATCGGGATTATCAGGGCCGCATTGTTCAATGAGCCATGCTGCAGCAAGTTTTACAGTACCATCAATATTCTCATGACCAATAATACCCGGAAATTTGGAGTTTAAAACCCGGAATTCTTCTTTTGATACAGACGGGTTCTTAAAAAAACTTCCGGCATTACCGATCTCTTTCGGGTCGGGCAGTTTGGCTGAACGAATATTTATTACTGCCTGCGAAATTGCCTGTATGCTCAGTTCCTTCACCCCCATTTTTCCCAGTTCCTGTTCAATAGCTCCATAGCTGGTGTGAAAAACAGCATGCTTTTTCAAACGCAGCGTAACATTCAGGATAACAAACTGGTCTTTGAATTTACTTTTAAAAATACTTTCCCTGTAACCGAACTCACAATCTGCTGCTGTGAATGTTACTATTTTTCTTTCCTGTAAATGAAAAGCTTCAAGACTCAGGAATACGCTGCTCAATTCCACGCCATAAGCACCGATATTCTGCATGGGTGATGCTCCCACGCAACCGGGAATGAGTGAAAGGTTTTCTATGCCCGCCCAATTATGGCTGATACAATGCAAAACAAACGAATGCCAGTTCTCCCCTGCCCCGACTTTTACAAATACATATTCCGGATCTTCATGCAAAACTTTTATCCCGCCAATTTCATTTTTTAAGACAAGCCCGTTGTAGTCTTTGGTAAACAGGACATTACTGCCGCCGCCGAGTATGAGAGTTGGGAGTCGGGAGCCGGGAGCTATCGGATCTGGAGCCAGGAGGTCTTCCAGTTCGTCAGTGTCCTTAAAGGCCGCGAAAAACCTGGCTTTTGCCTCAATCCCGAAAGTATTGCAGGGGCGCAGGGAAATATACTGTTCCGGCGGAATCATGGGTGCAATGTAAAAAGGAAATATAAAAGCAGTGTCATTTTTTTATATGTAAATTCCTTTTATCTTCATCTTCATTTTACCACACACCCCGATGAAAAATATTATCAGCATATTCCTGCTATGCATTTTCGCCCAGGTATTAAATGCCCAGGAAAATAACCCCCTGATCAATTCAGGCGAACTGATCGATAAAGCTGTTACCCTTCATAACGAAGGCAAATACAAGGAATCAATAGAATTATATAAAAAGATCAGCCGGGGTGATACCAATTACTACCGGGCCATTTATGAAATGGCTTTCAGCCAGATGCTGGACAGCCAGTTTGCCGCTGCAAAGCAAACTTGTGAGAAAGGGTTTACTGAATCCAATGTGCATTGGCCGGATCTTTACACGCTTTATGGAAATTTAACTGATGAGATGGGGTATCCTCAAAGGGCGCTTCTTATCTATGACTCCGCCATTCATCTTTATCCTGCCTATGCAGAACTTTACCTCAACAAAGGAACTACCCTACTAAGGCTGGAACGGTACCGGGAAGCTGAAGAAACGTTTAAACAATGCCTGCTGATCAATCCTTTCCTGGCAAGTTCGCATTATAAAATTGGCGAATGTGCAATGAAACAAGGTCGTATTGTCCAGGCTTTCCTGAGTTACACCAATTATCTTTTATTACAGCCGGCAGGACGGTACCAGGCTAATTGCATCACCGCATTAGGCACCATCAGTAAAGCCGGGGATAATATAAAAGAACAGATCCAAAAACGGACCGAAGAGCTTGGTGATAATTTTTCGACCGTTGAAAAGATAATCTTATCAAAAATTGCTCTGGACAAACAATATAAACCTTTGCTCAAATTAGACGATCCTATATCAAGACAGATACAGGTAGTGTTTGAAAAACTTGAATATGACGAAAAGGACCCTGATTTCTGGATGCAGTATTATGTACCGTTGTTCAAACAGTTTTTCACTGAAAAAAAATTTGAACCTTTTATCTACCGTCTTTTTGCCAATGTAAAGATCGAGACCATCCAGGATTATATTAAAAAGAAAGAAAAGCTCGTCATGGAAGTCGTGGATGAGACCGTTGCCTATTGCAACCAGATCAGGACGACCCGTGAATTGAATTATGCCGCAAGAAAGGATATGAGTGTTTTATATCATTATGATGAAGGCAAGTTGTTTGGCAAAGGCCATGTAAAAGATAACGGCGAAACATTTACCGGCGACTGGGAGTTTTATTACAGCCCGGGTAATCTCCGCAGCAAAGGAAGTTATAATGATAAAGGAGAAAAGAACGGCTTCTGGCAATATTACTATTTCAGTGGATTGACCAGGGGCAAACAGACATTCAAAGACGACAAACAGGAAGCGGAAGAGATCTTTTATTTTGATAATGGAGCGTTGTCGAGTTTCGCCACTTTTAAAAATGGTGAAGAGGATGGCGAATCCAAAAGCTATTACCGGATCGGCATCCCCCACACCATCGTTCATTTTAAAACGGGAAAAATGAATGGCGAACGAAAGGTGTTTTACAGTAATGGCAATTTGCAGGTCGCTGAAAATTATAAAGAAGATTCACTAGATGGTCCTTTTAAAACCTATTATAAAAATGGCCCCCTGGAATCGCAGGGCCATTATAATAATGGCAAACTCGAAGGTTCATACAAAGCTTACTACGCAAGCGGAAAGTTGTTAATGGACGTTGTCTACGTTGAAGGCAAACTGAAGGGCATCGTGAAGCAGTATCATGAAAATGATAAGCTTAAATTCCAGGAAACATTCTCAGATGGAATAGTTGACGGGGACTATGAAGAATATTATGACAACGGGAAATTGTTTTTTAAATGCAATTACAAAAAAGGAAAGGTCTCGGGAGATGTCGAATATTTTGACAGGGATGGCAAGCGGTACTCTGTTTATACTTTTGACAATGACATTGTAAAAATGGCCAGGTTTTTTGATAAATCAGGAAAAGAGATCAGCAGTTCTGAAAGAAAATCAAAAAAGCTTGATCTTACCACTTATTATACCGACGGATTCAGGCATTCGCAGGCTGTTTACAACGACAAAGGAACAATCATAGGCCCGGAAAATTATTTTTACCGCTCAGGAAAACCCAGCAGTGAGAATACTTATGAAGATGGCCAAATGGAAGGCCCCGCATTCAATTATTACCCAAATGGGAACAAACAGGTTAGCACTTACTATAAAGCAGGGGAAAAAAATGGCTATGAAAAGTACTGGTATAGTCATGGCCAGTTGCAGGAAGAAGGCTGGTACCAGAACGGCATGCTGGAAGGAATATGGTTAAGTTATGATGAAACGGGTAACCGCAGGTTTGTTACCGAGTACCTGAATAATGACATCAATGGTTATAAAGAAGAATATTTCCCCAACGGCAAAAAAAATAATGAAACTAAATACAACCTCGGGTGGATCGAAGAATTTGTCCAGTTTGATACGACCGGCCGGGAGATCAACCGGGTTATTATTAAAAATGGGAGTGGTAAATTCAAAGTCGTTTTCTTCAACGGAAAAACATTCGGTGAAGGGACATATGTTGATGGCGAACTGCATGGGCCCTACAAATTCTATTTCTTCGACGGAAAACTGAATACTGAACAGTTTTACAACAGGGGTGAACTTGACAGTATATACCGGGATTACTATTACGGGGGCCAGCTTGCTTCAGAAGGCCGGTATAGGTTGGGTGAAAAAACCGGCGAATGGAAAAGTTATTTTAACAGTGGCAAATTAAGTTCTGCTGAAAAATATTTATACGGAGAATTGACGGGAAAGAATATTTATTATTTCGAAAATGGGAAGCCGGATACAGAAATTGAAATGGAAAAGGGTGAGAGAAACGGATGGACAAAAAAATATGACCAGGACGGCAGCCTGATGTACCAGGTTCGTTTTATCACTGACCTGCCTGTAACATATACCTATTTGGATAAATCCGGCAAATTGGTTCCCGAGATACCAATTCCGGGAGGTACCGGGAAAATAAAAGCCTTTTTTTCTAATGGCAACCTATCATCTGAGTTTGAATATGCTGAGGGTAAATTAAATGGCACCAACATGTCTTATCATTCAAATGGTAAATTGAGGGTGCAGGGCACAGAAGACTATGGTTTGTCGGAAGGCAACTATAAGTATTATTATGCAAACGGGCAGTTGCAGTACGAATATCCTTTCCTGCACGATAACCTGCACGGTTTTTACAAAGAATACAACGAAAAAGGGATCGTAACAGAAGAAGGGTATTTTTATAACGGGCTCCCGCACAATATTCAAAAAAAATACGATGACAGCGGTAAGCTGAAAGAAACAAGGCTTTATTATTACGGTAAACTTCTTGATGTAAAAAAATGAAGATGAATTTAACCAGCTTTTCCCGGCCGGCCTTCCTCATGCTGGCGGTCACATTGGCCTGTTGCTCCTTTGCGCAAAATACGGAGGAGATCAAAAATCTTTTTCCCAATGAACAGGTTGTTGTCCGCAATCAAACTGTTCATTACAAAATAAAACTTAAAGACGGGCAGCCGGTTGTCGAAAGTAATGAACTCCAGGAATTACTATACCTGTCAGAAAACGCAGGCTCCTACATGAGCCGTTATTCTTTTTATAACAGCAACTTTCACCAGGTGAAGGACTATGAAGCATATACCCTGACACCCTCAGGAAAAAAAATAGCGGTCAAAGATTTCAAAACTTCCCAAAACAGATCCAACAGTGTTTTTTATGATGATATGAAGGAAACAAATTTTGATTTCCCATCCATTACTGCCGGATCTGTCGGGCACCTGGAGATGAAAAAGGTCCATACAGATGCGCATCTCCTGACCCCATTTTATTTCTCCCGCAGGATACCGGTAATAAATGCAGAATTAAGAATAACCTTCCCAAAAGAAATGTCGGTAAAGTATTTGATCCGGGGCAACAATAAGGACAAAGTGGAATTCACTTCAGATTCACGAAAAGGAGAAATAACTTATTTATTCCGCGTTAATAATCTGCCCAAAGAACTCAACTACCCTGATGCGCCGGATAATTCATATTATTCTTTACACGTCATTTTTTATATTGAGAATTACAAGGATGGCGATAAGACGGTGAGCTACATGGCCAATCTTGATGACCTGTACCGGCTTGACTGGAGTTTTATCAAAGACATAAACAAAGAAGCAAGCCCTGAGTTAAAAAATATCACCGACTCATTAGTTAATGGTGTTAGTTCTACTGAGGAAAAGGCAAGAAGAATATATCATTGGGTCCAGAAAAAAATAAAATACGTTGCGTTTGAAGAAGGGATGGAAGGACTTGTTCCCCGCGAAGCCAACCTGGTTTGCAGTCGCCGTTTTGGTGATTGCAAAGACATGGCCAGCATCCTGACCGTCATGCTGAAACATGCAGGCGTCCCGGCATATTTCACCTGGATAGGCAGCCGGGCTCTGCCCTATGATTACACGGAAGTGCCATTGCCTATCACAGATAATCATATGATCGCAACTATAAAACTGGATAGCAATTATATATTTCTCGATGGCACAGATTCCTATTGCGTATTCGGCACCCCTTCCGGTCATATACAGGGCAAGCAGGCTTTAATTGGCATCAGCGAGACTGAATACAAGATCATCCGTGTGCCGGAATATGAAAAAGAAAAGAGTTTCCTGGTTGACACCACTTATCTTGAATTAAGCGAAAAGGGTATCAGCGGATCTGTCAGCATCAATATGACAGGATATTATGCTACGGACATGTATGGCGCCATGAATTACGTAAACGAAAGAGACAGGGAAAAATATATGAAAGGCTTTTTTAACCGCGGTTCGAATAAATTCAAGCTCAACAAATACGAAATCCTTAATACAGATAACCCCAATACGTTTCGCCTGACCGGCCAGTTTGAATTACAGGATTACAGCAAAAAAATAGCGGATGAATGGTACCTGAACCTGAATCTTTTTAAGTTCTATGAGCACGAGGAAATAGATTACCCTAAAAGGACCATACCGGTCGAACACGACCATAAGGGCACGGTAAAATATGTAACGGTTCTCAATATTCCGGATGGTTATAAAGTATCCTATTTACCGGCAGGCAAGTCGTTTCATAATGATGTATGGGGATTTGATATTACGTACGAACAAAAGAATTCCCAGGTTGTCATGACACAAAGCTTTGAGAATAATCATTTGTTATTACAACCTGATAAGTTCCAGGCCTGGAATAAAGTACTCGAAAAGCTTTTCCCACTGTACAAAGAAACGATCAGCCTCTCAAAAAAATAAAATATAAAACCAAGAAATATGAAAATGATCCTCCTGCTTTTTTCCTGTTTAGCCGGCCTGATCAACCTTGCACAGTCGCAGGGGATCATCCGTGAGACATGGGAAGAAAAACCTGTTCTTCATAAAGTGGACAAAAAGTTGAACGAAGAGTCTGCCATCATCATTCTTGATAAAAGAAGAGTAGAATATATCGATGAAAAGGAGGAAGTTGTTGTGTATAAGACATTACACCGGATCGTTCATATAAATGATGATAAAGGGATAGAAAGCTTTAACCGGGTTTATCTCCCGGTAAGCAACAACTCGGATATTGTGGATATAAAAGCAAGAACGATATTAAGTAACGGCAAGATCATTGAGGTCAGTAAGAATAATATAAAAGACCTGAAAGAAGAAGACGACCGGGTATATAAAATATTTGCCATGGAAGGCCTTGAAAAAAATTGTGAAGTGGAATTCTATTATACCTATAAAAAAGATATGGGGTTCTTTGGTAACGAGATATTACAGGGTAAAAGTCCTGTACTGGAAGCAAAACTTGAGCTGGTAGGGCCTAACCGGCTGATATTTGAAATGAAATCATTTAACACGGCCACAAAACCCAGGGACACCATATTGAATGAGAAAAGATGGATCACGGTTGCAGAAAAAGATATTCCCGGAGCGGAAGATGAAAAATATTGCGCCCTGGACGCTAACCTGAAAAGATTTGAATTTAAACTGGCCTATAACACGTCGCGGAAAACAAATGACCGGTTGCTGACCTGGGATGAACTGGCGAAAAGGATTTACCAGAACTACACCAATTATTCTGATAAGGAGATAAAGAAAGTAAATGATCTTGTTAGTGATATGAAAGTGAAGAACCTGGCCAATGAAACCGAAAAGATAGTGGCGGTAGAAAACTATATCAAAACAAATTTTGCCACCCGTGAAGACATAGGGGGTGATGATGCAGAAAATTTAGAAAAGGTCATTAAATCAAAGCTGGCAAGCTACCTGGGGATCGTGCGTCTTTACGGTGCTATCTTCCAGCAACTAAATATCCAGTATGAATTTGTACTGACTGCCGACAGGACCAAATACAGTATTGACAAAAACTTTGAGAACTGGAACAATTGCGACAACCCGGTCCTTTATTTCCCGGCGGTGAAAAAATTTATGGCCCCTACCCTAAGCGAATTTCGTCTTCCCTGGATAGATCCCAATTGGGGCAATGCCAATGCTTTTTTCTGTAAGAGTACTACCATCGGCAACTTTACTACTGCATTCGGCGAAGTAAAGATGATCCCGCTTGAAGATTATACAAAATCAGTAATAAATACTGAAGCAGATATTCAATTAAATGAATCAGCCGACACACTGATCGTCAATATCAGCCAGATCTATTCCGGGTATGCAGCATCAACCTACAAAGCCATTTTTACTTTTTCACCTGACGAGACCAAAAAGTTGGTCACAAAAGAGATGATAAAATTCGGCACCAATTCGGAAAACCTGGTGAGTTCGAAAATGGAGAATGCGGACTTTGAAAGTTATCATGATAACAAGCCTTTTATTTTATCTGCCACCGTAAAAGCCAGTGAACTGGTAGAGAAGGCCGGCAATAAAACGATCATTAAAATAGGTGATATTATCGGCCCGCAGGTTGAGATGTACCAGGAAAAACCAAGACAATTCCCGATGAATTTAGATTTTCCTCATATCCTGGAACGCAAGATCAACTTCACCATCCCGGATGGATATATTGTAAAAAACCTGGATGACCTGAAGATCAGTCATACTTACCAGGAAAATGGTCAAACCACAATGGGTTTCAATTCTTCTTACCAGGTAGCAGGAAATATTGTAAAGATCACGGTGCTGGAAGAATACCGCCGCACCTATTACCCATTGTCGCAATTTGAAGATTTCAAGACGGTGATCAATGCCGCTGCTGATTTTAATAAGGTGGCACTTGTATTGGAAAAGAAATAGCATATTAAAAGCATGACTGGAAAAACAGCCACGATCATTGGAGTTACCGGAATGATAGGTAATTATCTTTATGAGTTGCTGAAGCAGGATAAAAATTTTGATAGCATCCGACTGATCGTACGCCGTCCTTTTCAACATACAGATATTAAAACGGAAGTGAAGCTGATCGATTTTACCGATGCAGAAAGTTTCCGGTTGGCCCTCGAAGGCAGCGATGTTGTCTTTTCTGCGATCGGTACTACACAGAAAAAAGTAAAAGGCGACAAGGGGGCTTACCGGAAAGTTGATTATGATATAGCGGTGAATGCTGCCCGGTTTTGTAAAATGAATGGTTGCGAGAAATTTATCCTTGTTTCATCTGCCGGCGCTAACAGTAAAAGCAATAATTTCTACCTGAAGCTGAAAGGCGAAGTGGAAGATGCCATAAAAGCTGTGGGTTTAAGATCTGTACATATCATGCGGCCATCTATGTTGATCGGGGATAGAAAAGAATTTCGTTTTGGTGAAAAGATTGGTACGCCTGTTATGAAAGCCATTTCCTTTTTGCTCCCCTCAAAATATAAACCGGTACATGGAAGGGATGTGGCGAAAGCGATGATGGCTGCAGCAAAGAAAACTGATGAAGGATTTTTTGTTTGGGAATACAGGGCGATCAAACAATCAATTAAAAATATCTAAAATATTATTATGAGAAATTCGATCCTTCTGCTATGCAGTTTTTTATTTACTCAACTATCTTTTGGACAAAATGCCGCTGATCTCTATAAAACAGGAGATTCGCTTTACAAAGCCAGGGACTACAAAAATGCTGCTATCGCATTTAATGCCGGTATAAGCATGCAAAATAATAATGCAGCGATAAGCAGGTACAGAACTGCTGCGGGTTACTGGGCCATGGCGAATATCCCCGATAGTGCATTTTATTTACTTGAAACCATATCAAAGTCAGGTAAGTTGACAAAAGTTGATTGGCAACGGATCGAGTATGGCGCTGATTTTATTCCTATTCAAAAAGACAAACGCTGGGAAAAAGCCCTGGATAATATCCGGAAACAATCAGAAAAGAACAGTTACCCGCAGGAGGAATTTATTTATGGAAGAAAGGATGGGATCGCCCTTACATTGGTATGTATAAAACCCAAAGTAAAAACCAATGGTAAAGCCATCATATATGTCGTAAGTGGCAGTTGGTTTTCCTCTTACAATGGCATTGAAGTCTCCAGGGAAGCTGCAGAACAATTCCTGGCGAAGGGATACACGGTTTTTGCAGTCATGCATGGCTCACAGCCACGGTATGCCATCCCTGATGCGGTGAGTGATATAAAACGGGCAGTCAGGTATATTCGTTACAATGCCGGTAAATTCGGCATTGACCCTAACCATATTGGTATTACCGGCACATCAGCAGGGGGACATTTATCTTTAGTGATCGCCACGGCTGATGATAAGATCAACCCGGTAGCACCTGACCCTGTTGACAGGGTATCCTCAAGAGTGCAGGCGGTCGCGGTTTTATTCCCGCCAACTGATCTGCTGAATTGGGGCGGGCCGGGTTTTAACCTGCTTAATGCAAAGGAGCCATTGAAAATGGTCAAGACCTGGGGAGCTGCTGATTTCAGGGTATGGAATGATAAATTCGCTTTGTATGAAGAAGTGACTGATACAGCTGCAAGAAACAAGATCGGAAGGGAGAATTCGTCAATCTATTTTGTATCACCCGATGATCCGCCGGTATTCATTATTCATGGCGACGCAGATCCCACGGTTCCCTTACAACAATCGCAGGCTATCATTGCCAGGTTCAATGAAGCCGGAGTACCTAACAGGTTTGTTATTAAAAAAGGAGGTAAACATAATGGCGATCAGATGAATCCGGAATGGCAGGAATTTGTTGATTGGTTTGATAAGTATTTGAAATAATTCAAAATAACTTTATACCCGCTATGAAAGAAAAAATCTTTGCTATTCTTCTTTTCTTTAACTGCTTTGGTGGAAACGCCCAGGTTTCCGAAGATTCAATATATACAAAAGTTGAGATCGAAGCATCGTTTCCCGGGGGTGATGCAGTATGGAGAACATACCTGGTCCGAACCCTCAATTCCGATGTTGCCCTTGAAAATCATGCTCCGCCGGGTACTTACACCGTGGTGGTGCAGTTTATTGTGAATACAGATGGGATGATCACTGACATAAAGCCGCTGACAAGTCATGGCTTTGGGATGGAGGAAGAAGTGGTCAGGGTGATCAGTAAAGGGCCGAAATGGAATCCGGCCATCAAGGATGGGAAACAAGTGAAAGCATACCGGAGACAGCCTGTTACTTTCCAGGTTTTTTCAGATTTTGAGCTTTCTACATATACACTCATTGCAGGCCAAAGCAACATCATTGAATTAAGTTCGGATCATTATAAGTTAAAAGCAGAAGATATTGAAGTCACTCTTTCTTACGGGACGATCACTTATGATTCGAAGAATAAATACATTATTACCGTAGACAAGCCCGGACAAATTTTACTGACCGTTAAGAACCGGGCAAAGAAGAAAAAAGACGAACATGATTATGGGACTGTGGCTTTGGAAGTGAAATAGGATCCTACATCACATCCACTCCCACTGCTCTTAAATCTTTCAACTTATTCATTACTTCATCCAGCCTGTTCTTTGGCACGCCGATCTCCATCGAACAGAACAACTGTGTTTCCTGCTTCATCACCAAACATTCAAAATGCTTCACCACTTTCATTACTTCATTCATCATTGTATAATCAAATTGCAGACGATAATTCACAAGTACAGTTTTTTGCACAATGGGTGTTACCTGCAAAGCCAGTGCTGCAGCCGATCTATAAGCATTGATCAATCCGGGCACACCGAGTAATGTGCCGCCAAAATAACGGACCACTATTATTAAAATATTGGTCAGTTGTTTGCTGTCTATTTGTCCCAGTATTGGTTTTCCTGCTGAACCGGATGGTTCGCCATCATCACTCACCCGAAAATTGTTGCCATCCAAACCAATGCGGTAAGCAAAACAATGGTGCGTGGCTTTCGGGTGTTCTTTTTTTATAGCTGTCAATTTCTCTTTGAACTCATTAACACCCAAAACCGGGTAAGCATAAGCAATGAACTTGCTGCCCCTGTCTTTGTATTCTGCCACTGATGGCTTTTCTATGGTATGATAAAAGGGAGCCTGGTTCATCCGTTAATAATCTTCTGTTGCCGGCACATATGTTTCTATTGTATCTGAAAATAATTCCTCCGATCCAACCAGTATCGCATTTTCAGGTTGAGGCGCATTTAAACCATCACCTGCATGTAACGAGTAATTATGGATGATCCTGGTCTCATCCCATAAGCCATCATCCATAAATGATCGCAGGAGTTTTGCGCCTCCTTCCACCAGTACACTTTGAATGTTTAATTGATATAATGCCTTTATGACCTCGGGAACAAGATTTGCATCGTTTGTCACCTGATAATATAACAGGTTTCCATTTTCCTCATGTTTCAATTTATTAAAAACGATTGTACGAACCTGCTGATCAAAAATTTTTAATGATGAAGGCAAGCGCAGGTTCATATCTATTACTAAACGAATGGGTGAAGGACCGGGCCATAATCTTGTTGTCAGTTCCGGATCATCCAGCATGGCGGTGTTTGTTCCCACTAATATGGAAGCTTCCTCGCTTCTCCATTTATGCACCAGGCGATTGCTGTATTCATTGCTTATCATCAAACGTTCATTATTTCCTGATGATATTTTATGATCGGCAGTCTGTGCCCATTTTAAAATAATATACGGCCGTTGTTTTGTATGAAATGTTAGAAACCTTTTATTCATGTTTTTGCACTCATAAGCCAGCAACCTGTCCACCAGCTCCACTTCTACGCCTGCTGCTCTCAGTTTTTCAATTCCTTTCCCATCCACTTCTTTGAACGGGTCACGGCAGCCGATAACAACCTTTTTTATTTTATGCTGAATGATCAGGTCGGTGCAAGGTGGCGTTTTACCATGATGTACACAGGGTTCTAAAGAAACATACAGCGTGGATCGATCCAGCTTATCGGCCTGGCCATTTTGAATGGCCTGAGCGATACAATTAACTTCCGCATGCGGCCCGCCATATTGCTGATGCCAGCCTTCGCCAATGATCTTGTCCTCATGCAGCAAAACCGCTCCCACCATCGGGTTGGGAGCCACATAGCCTGCTCCTTGTTCCGCCAGTTCAAGGCAGCGTTGCATATATGGTGAATGGTCAATAGTCAATCGTGAATGATATCTTGCAAATATAAACCATTCCTTAAGTGAAGAAATTTCCCCAAATAGATGACATTCACCATTGACCATTCACTATTCACTTTGTAAGTTTGTTGCTCCCGCAGAACAGGACAAATTATGACGGTACAAGAAGCCACTTATTATGTTTTAAAACAGCTTCGCGGTATTTATGAAGATGGAGAAGCCTCATCAATCACGGATTGGATCATGGAGAAGATCACAGGCTCAAAAAAAACCGAACGGATGCTTTATAAAAATGCAGCCCTTACCCATGACGAAGAGATTCAATTACAAAACTATACTGAAAGATTGACACAGCATGAACCCGTACAATATGTATTGAATGAATCCTGGTTCTGCGGTTTGAAATTTTATGTTGACAAAAATGTTTTGATCCCAAGACCTGAAACGGAAGAACTGGTGGAATGGATCATTACCAACTGCAAATTCCCCGTTGATGAATTAAAAATACTTGATATCGGCAGCGGCAGCGGTTGTATCCCTGTTTCATTGAAGAGAAGGTTGAAGAAAGCAGAGGTTTGGGGTTGCGACATTAGCGCTGAGGCATTGGCCATCGCCAAAAAAAATGCGATGGCACTTGGAACGGATGTAAATTTTATCCAGCTTGATTTTTTAGATACAAAACAACAAAGCCAACTCCCCTCCTTTGACATTATTGTCAGCAATCCTCCTTATGTTCCCGAAAAGGATAAAGACACCATGAGATCTAATGTGCTGCAATACGAGCCTGCGACAGCATTATTTGTTCCTGACAACGATCCATTGATATTTTACAAGGCCATCGCTGAATTTGGAAAAGAACAGCTCACAGGATCAGGAAGTATTTATTGTGAGATTCATGAAGCGGCCGGAGAAGAAGTGGCCCGGCTTTTCAGTTCTTATGGTTATACAACAGAATTGAAAAAGGATATGCAGCAAAAAGACCGGATGATAAAAGCAATGATGAGGCAAGACAATCGCTAACGGCTAATGGCCAATAGCTAATGGCTTCCCTCCTCAATCAATCCTCGCTACCACTTTAGCCGTATCTCTTTTAGCCACCCGCATAATGCGGAACACTTCGCCGTAGAAAGCAGCAGTATCTGCATTAATGACAACGGTAGGCGTATCTACAAAGGCTTTATATTTTCTTATCTCATTCCTGAGTAAAGAATCAAAGATGGAAGATTCAACTTTTGTTGTCCCGATAAAATATTGCTGGTTCTTGTCTATGGAGACCATGATATTTTGCTTGGCTTTTGTATCCTTGGTTCCCCGGGGCAATCCTACTTTTACCACGTTCGGATTGGCCAGTGTAGCCACGATCAGGAAGAACATCAGCAGGATGAACAGGATGTCGTTCAGCGAATCTGTGAATACTTCCCCGCCTTCACCTTTATGCTTTTTTCTGAATTTCATGAATATAGTTTAACGGGTTGGTTCCTGCAAAATGTCGAGGAAGTCAGAAGAAGCCGCTTCCATTTTATTGGATGTCTTATCAATTTGTGTATTCAGGTAACTGTAGGCCAGGTAAGCTCCCAAACCAATTACAAGTCCTGTTATGGAAGTGATCAGTTTTGTATAAATACCACCGGCGATGGTTCCCACTTCAAATTCATTAGTAGAGGTGATCTTGGAGAACAACTGCATAAGACCAACCAACGTTCCTACAAACCCGAAAATAGGCGCTGCTTTTGAAACAACAGACAATACACCAAGATTCTTTTCCAGCTTGTACATTTCCAGCGTTCCCACATTGTCCATACTCTTTTCAATGCTGTCAAGCGGTTTGCCGATACGCTGTATCCCTTTATCAATGATCCGGGCCACAGGCGTATTATTATTTTTGGCAAAATTCCTGGCGGCCGTAACATTACCACTCACGATATTATCCCGGATAATATTCATAAAGTTGTCATCGATCTTTGCCGCATTTCGGATAGCGATAGTGCGTTCTGCAAACACATAAACGGCCAGCAGTAGCATGATGGCTAGCGGGATCATGATCCAGCCACCCATCTTCAATAGCTCAAAAAAACTTAAATGCCCGTCGTGATTGCTGTCGCCGGTTGCATATTGTGTTACTTTGTTCAGCGTGTCAGTGATCTGTAGAAGGTCAAACATAATTATTGTTCTTTAGGTTCGTAAAAATAACGGTTAGATGTTAATTTGTTTTTAGCTCTTATTAACAAATAGAATAATGTTTCCTTGAACGAGAAAAATAATGCCACGTTGTTCATGACATTACGATTTTAGAGTTATTTAACAGGTTCCGGGCATTAAAAAAACCCGGTGAATTTGATGATTCAAATTTACCGGGTCCCTGAAAAGCTTTACTGGCAAAGGTTCCGTCAGCCTTTGGTTCCGGCTTGTTTCACCATAAGTGCCTGAATCTGCTTCATGGTCATTTCCATTCCGTCGGGGCTACCATCGAGGAAGATCACATTGCCCTTTCCGTATTCAGCAAAATTCTTGATCGCTTCTGTCCACATACTGAACAAAATTACATTCGTATCCAAATTGGCCTGTTTCATTTGTTCAGCCGCTTCCGACATACCTTTTGCCACTTCCTGGCGGAAAAGCGCTACACCTTGCCCACGCAGGCGGGCTGCTTCTTTTTCTGCTTCTGCAGCGATCTTGGTAGCATTACCATCCGCTTCTGCAGATTTTGTTTTAGTGATCAATAAAGCCTGTCCTTCATTTTCAGCCGCAGCTTTCAGGTTGTTGGAGGCAACCACTTTACTCATGGAATCAAGAATGACTTTATCGAACGTAATATCATTGATCTGCAGATCCTGTAAATGATAACCCCATGATTCCAACTGCTGATCGATCTCAAATTTTACATACTCAACAATTTCTTTACGAAGGGCCAGTATCTCTGCCTGTTTTTTGGTGGCAACAAAAGAACGGATATTCCCTTCGATCGTTCTTATCAATGCCTGCATCAGGTCTTTGTCAGCAAAAAACTTAAAGGCGACCTTCTTGATCGTTTCTTCTTCTGCATTCTGTACAGAATACAGCAACATACTTTTAAAGTAAACATTTGCCTGGTCAGAAGTCACTGCCTGGAATTCCAATTCCACGGAACGGTTTTGAATGGATACTTTGCGGGCAACCGATTCAAGCAATGGTATCTTAAAGTTCAACCCGGGTCTTGCCACACGGCTGTATCTTCCCAACCGGGTTATTACACCGACATACCCCTGGCTGATAGTAAACAGCCCGCTGAAAACTATAAAGACAATTACCAATATCCACCAGTATTGGGATAACCAATTTGCGAGGTTCATAATATATAATTTAAAATGTAAGGTACAATTTGTTGCATTATTCCGCGGGTTGTCACCAAAAAGGGTAATTGCACGAATAATGAGATAACAGATAACAGATAAAAGAGAATATTGTCCTCACTCTTTGATTAGATTTTCAGGCTATAATCCACTTTTATCTTTTCACTATTAGTTATTATCTCAAGCCTTTTCCTCCCAGACTTTCACCAGGTGCACCATCGTTTCAACTGCTTTATTCATGTCCTGCACACTGATAAACTCCAGTTTGGAATGAATGGCCTGCTCTCCGGCAAACAAATTAGGGCAAGGCAAACCCATA